>JACZIY010000546.1 GCA_014860845.1 Anaerolineaceae bacterium | reverse complement strand
ATATCAACCTAACAGATTTGTCTATTGATTATTATTTGTTTTATGAGGTCGTCGATTTTTTATTGTAGATTGCATGGATTTTGGCTTTTTGCGTGCATGTTCAACCACTCGGGCATCTGTTGAGGAAGCCAACAATGACCTCAGTTGATTAACAGCTTTTTCATCATATTCAATGCGATTGCAGACATCACAAACCCAACTTGGAAAATCAGGTACGGTAATAAAATCATTCCTGTGCCAGGCATAATAAGTTACCAACTTCAGATGATAATTACCCACCTGACAGGAAGGACAAAACACTTTGCTTTTTTGAATGGACCTACGCATCGTTATCTCTTTATTGGGCTGCGTTTACAGTTAACGGATGAGTCAATGTCTTAATTTGATCAATAGGCCAATAGACGATCAATGCCTTTCCAACCACGTTTTCTTTAGGGACAAATCCCCAGCTATGCGAATCTGATGATTGATTGCGATTATCTCCCAGCACGAAAAATGAATCCAACGGGACTTCCCAATTTCCACGATAAGATGGTGGTGCGGAAATATAAGGTTCCTCCAGTGATTTACCGTTAATATAAACCAATCCACCTTCAACTCTAATCTCATCTCCCGGCAATCCAATCAAACGTTTAATGTAATCTTCTTCCGGATTCCCAGGATAATGGAAAACAATTACATCTCCATGGTGAGGGCTGCCCATCTTATATGCCAATTTGTTGACCAGTAATAATTCTCCCGGTTCCAGTGTAGGTTTCATGCTGATATTTTCCACCCGGACGCGGGGAAAAAAGCTATCAATTATAAAATAAAATATCAGTGCTAAAAATAGCGTCTGAAAAATTTCCAAAAAGAAGCTGCGCCACTTAGGTTTTTTTTCTATTGTTTCAACCTGATCAATGGGTTGTTCCGGATACGTGTTATTCAAAATTATCTCCCAATTTCTAGGCTTGATTATAAATCCCATACACCATACAATCAAGGGAAAGAAATTTTACAGAATCGGAATACGATCTTATTCCTCAATTTTCAATTTTGTCCCACAGGATCGACAAAAAACATCACCGGAATCTGCCCGACGACCACAGCGGTGACAGAATGTCGCTTCACCTTCTTGAGGCGAAGGCATTCTTCTATTGCTTACGTGACGTTGGCGAGATTTAGGTAAAATTTCTTTTTGCCGGTTCATGTACCAGAGAACGCCAATCACTAACATCACCAGACCGATACCCGCAATAATAAAAGGCAATATTTGAGTGAAAGATGTTTTTCCCTGAATAGTATCTTCCGTTAAAGGTGTCACCGGTTGCACTGGGACTGTCATGCTGGAACTAAGTGTATTATCCGCTTTTGTATATTCCAAATTTATGGTAATTTTTGTGTTGGCTTTAATTTCCCCTACCTCGTTTGTAAAATAGGTTAAACCATCAGTGCCTACTCGAGGTTGTCCCATACTTTCTTTAAAGGTCATATTGGTGGCTGTTATTGGTTGCTGAACCTCAAGTGAAAGGTTGTTTACAGCATATTCTCCTACCCATTTGAATTCGTAGTTGCGAAGAGAATTTTCCAGATTCAATGATGGATCATAATATTCGATCCAAATTTCCGCATAGGGAGAGGTAAATGTCAACTGGGTCCATTCTCCTGTAGTGGTCATCTCATAATCTAAAAGATATAACTGCCCATCCAATTCGCGCACAGCAACAGAATGTGGTGCACCAGCTGCTACTGGTATATTAAAATTTATCCGCGCAGGGAACTTCACATCACCGGATAAAAAAATGTTATTGATAACCAACACAGAAGGCTGATCATATTCTGGCCAGATTTTTACCTGCATTTCTTCAATGATGATCTCAGATTGTGCCTGAACCGGCAAAGAAAACGAAATAAGCAAAACAATAATAATGATACCGAACAGGAAACGCTGCATGCTTCCTCCTAAAAATAATCCAAAGATTGAAAAATCATGACTGATTTTTATATTAATGGTTAATTATAACGCTGCATGATGTGTTTAATGACAATTCATTGGAAATATAACAAATTTGGCAAGTATCGATCTTCCACTGACATTGTTAACTGGATTTCAAAAAAATGATGATTGAATTAGAGTATAATCACAAAAAAAGGATCCTATGGCTGGTAAAAGAAAAAAATCTGTTGACGACATGTCAATTCAGGAATTGCGCCAGATTATTATCGAGAAGCAAAGATCTGAAAGATCACGTCAACCATCCCAATATCGAAGATCAAACCGCATGATCAATTTAGAACCTGTGGCAACACCAGGTCTATTATCTGAGCAGGTATCTCAAGTCGATGATGATATGGAGCTTTATCTGCCAGACCGTAAACCCAGACGCACTTTTTTTGACCGGGTATTGGTCGGTATCGAAGTTATCGCTGTCTTTGGTTTGATTTTCATTTTCTTTAATATATTTGGGCTTTTACGAAATCTGAATCAGGAAGCAATTGCCTCGATGACCTTGCCAACACTGACCCCAACAGCCATCATTCAAGCGGTTGTACTGCCATCCGGCCACACCCCTCCCACGGATCCTGGCGGTGTACGTTTTAACGAGTCCGAAATACCGGAGCATCTTCGTGCACATGTGCAAGCTATGGCCAG
>JACZIY010000545.1 GCA_014860845.1 Anaerolineaceae bacterium | reverse complement strand
ATATAAAAATATCAGTAAAAGTAATAATAATGCCAGACTGGGCCAGATCACTTTTTTGAGAAGAATAAACCAATGGGTTCGATAGATGATTACTCCATTTTTTTCAATTCTCAACCCAAAAATTGATGATAAAAATTCCATCAAGCCACTGGATTTGACTTTGAGTGGGACTTCCACCGGATCTGCTTCTTCTTCTTCGATTTCATCCTCATAATCACCCACCTCACGACGATCAAATCCAATGCGACTTCGAAGGGTATCTTCTTTTGTTATTCTTTGAAGTTTATTGATCTGGTTGGAAACTCTTCCCCGTTCATCATTGATCAGTCTGACAATTAGATCTGGTTTGGACATTTTTTTTATGTTGATCACACCAGTGAATGTGCGTATGACTACATCTCCATAGCCGATCCAGCGACCAATTTGGGATGTCCTGGTTTCAACTGAGAGAATCGCATCCAGCGGTGCTTCCTGCCGACTTTCATAAAACAAGGCAACTTTCTCTAATGCCACTACCCTGCGGTTGGTTATGATGGAAAAATCATTTGACCAATCGATCAATTTCCAAATAAACCATCCCAAAAATATTAAAGTTGCTAAACCAAATAAAATCGACAACCATGTATTTTGAGTCGAATTCAAAAAATAAAAATAAAAGAATAACAAGATGGAAGAAAAAGCAAGAATGATTGGAGGAACCAGGCTCAACCAGAGGAAGAAACTATTTTTTCTGGCAACAAAATGAACTGCTTCCCGTGGACCGCGCCAATTAAATGGATGTTTAAGGAATAATCGATAACTTTTGATGGTCAAATGAATGGGCTCAATGATTTCTGGATAATCCTCCATTAAGTTATCAAGCTGATCCTGGCTAATATGGATAGCAATTACATTCGTGATTGCCTTTGCAGTCACTTCCCGAAATTTATCAAAATCCAGGCCTTCCTCTCCGAAATAATCACCTTTCAGGCAAATGGAAATTTCTATCGGATCCTGGTCTGTTTCCTGTTGAATGGAGACACGACCACTCAGGACGATATAAAATCCATCTGCTTCGGTTCCTTCTTCGAAGATGACTTCATGTTGTTTGTAGAAAACAGTATCCAATTGCTCACTGACCCTAAGCAGTTCTTCTTCATTCAACATGTCAAAAAAATGAATGTTGCTCAGCGTTTCCAGAATTTCCTGAGAGTGATCCACCATAATTTTTAAGTATATCCTAAGTGAATAAAATTACCGGTCAGAATCTGGTAGAATCGGTTGGTAACCATGCGAAATATCGGTATCATTATCACTCGAGGAATATCCATCTTTTTAATCGTTATTACGGTTGTAATTGTTGTTGTTCAATTAATTAGTTACAGTAGAATTCGAGCCAGTTTACCGATTGGCTCTGTGATCGGTGGCGTACCAGTTGGCGGGTTGGATCGCCAGACGGCAGCTGATCGTCTCATAAAAGCTTTCAGTTTGGCAGTCGAAATTCGATATAACGAAGCAATTATTCACATTAGACCATCCTCCATTGGATTTGAGTTGGATCTTGAAAGTATGCTTACTGCTGCTGATCAACAAAGGATCACACAACCATTTTGGAGTGGATATTGGGATTTTTTATGGGGAAGATTCCCCAATCCTGATCCTATTCCTTTGCGATTTTCCCTTTCTGAAGAAAGATTGAAATCTTATTTAAGAGAAGAGATAGCAATTCGGTACGATCAACCAGCAACCGATGCCATTCCAGTCCCAGGCAGTACTCAATTCCAACCTGGTAATCCGGGAACAAAACTGGATATTGAACGTGCAGCAATTTTGATCCAGGATGCATTGAAATCACCCACCCGGCGAATTGTTAATTTGACATACACCCAAATTGATCCTTCCAGGCCATCATTTCAAAACCTGGAGGTTTTGCTGAAACAAGTTCTGGATAGCACTGGATTCGATGGGTTGACGGAAGTCTATTTGCTCGATCTGAAAAATTATCAGGAGATCAATTTTGCTTATCAACAAGGTCAGTCAATTCGACCGAGTATAGCTTTTACCGCTGCCAGTACAATGAAAATCCCGATTATGGTTTCTGTGTTCAACCGGGGCAGAGATCCAATTTCAACAGAGATTCTAAATCAAATGGAATTAATGATTGAAAGATCAGAAAATGATCCGGCTGATAGGTTGATGGAAAGTGCCCTTGAAGGGAACCTAGGGCCTTTACTTGTCACCGAAGATTTGGATTTAATGGGTTTTGAAAATACATTTTTAGCAGGTTATTTCTATCCTGGGGCACCTTTATTACGCCGCATACAAACACCGGCGAATAGCCGCAGTGATGTTAACACCAATCCTGACATTTATAACCAGACTACCTCAACAGAGATGGGTATGTTGCTTGGAGATATCTATCAATGTGCTGTTCAGGATGGCGGAGCCTTAAAAGCTGTATTTGGAAATCAAATTACTCAGGATGAGTGTCGAACCATGATTGATTATCTCCTAAGAAACAGAATCGGTGTGCTCATTCAAGCTGGTGTTCCGGAAGCAACAAGGGTAGCTCATAAACATGGTTGGATTACTGAGACAGATGGCCTTATCCATGCAATCAGTGATGCTGGAATCGTTTACACAACCGGTGGAAATTATGCCCTGGTTATTTTTATGTATCATCCGGTGCAATTGATTTTTGATAATGCAAACTATGTAATGGCTCAAATATCTTCAGCTATTTATAATTACTACAACATTTCCTTCGAGGAATGAGAATTTTTATTGAATAGTGCTTTTCTTAAATCAGCTATTAAATTATCTGAAGTCGTCCTCAGCACAGTGGTTATTTCATCCTCCAGAGCTTTAACAAAGGGAGTGTTCTTTTTGATTTTTGAAGCAAAATCGGGGTATCTTCTTTGCAACGCTTCTAGTCTTTCATCAATGGAGACAATACTATTGCCTTCAGAAAGCTTATCAGCGTAATTGACAATTTTCTCTTCCCATGTTCGTGGTCTGGTCTTGTCCGAAACCAGATCACCAATCAAATGACGTCGCGCTATTTCAGCTAACATATATTGGTTTTTCGATTCGAGGAATTCGGCAGCTAAAACTGCGTGATTTTTCTGGCTTTGTTCCTGTAACTTTGATAGGTCGTGGGTAAGTCCACCTCTGTGTGCTAATAAAGGATCGACCTTCAAACCAGCTTGTTCAATCCAGAGGGCAATTTGGTAAGCGATTGCAGCCACATTCTGAACATGCGATAATAATGTATGGGTTGCACCAAATTCCATGTACCAACCTAAACAGGTTTGGACATCAGGTAGAAATGGATGTGATAACACACCTGGAATTTCGATAAAGTTCCTAACCTCCATGTCCTGAAGAGGAAGATGACCATTGGAGGTTAGTCCTGAGGGATTAAACCATATGCCTTTCCAGCCAGCCAGTTTGGCACCTACAATATCTTTTATGTAATCATCGCCAATCATGACAATTTTTTCAACCGGACGGTTTATCTTTTCAACCAAATTCTTGTAGAAAAGTGGATCAGGTTTTTTTGCTGATAATTCATGGGTAGTAAAAATTTGATGAAAAAAAGAATCCAGATTGACCTTTTCTAAAGCGCTATATATATCTTGTGGTGATGAATCTTCTGCATTGCTGGCAAGCACAAGCCGGTATTCAGGAGAAAGCAATTTCAAAGTATCATATGCCCCCCCTACAGCCTGAACAGATGGCCAATCCATCATTTTTCCAGAAAATTGTCCATTGTCCACCATGATGGTGTTGCCCCAATCGAATACCAATGTGGTTATCTGTTTCGCATTCATCTACTTCTCCGCGATGTGAGTATTATCAAGATTATAGTAGATTTTGTTATTGGGTGAAAAATCGCTTTGTTCGCAAACTAGAGATTAGAATATTTGTTCAAATAAATTTTAAATGGTATAATGCCTGAATGCCTTCTCTGGTAGCACTCGATATCGAAACAACAGGATTAGATTCTCGCAAAGATGCAATTATTGAAATTGGTGCGGTACGTTTTAGTGCATCCAGAATCGAAGCAGAATTTTCGACATTAATCAATCCAAATCGAATAATTCCTCCTGAAATAACGCAACTGACCGGCATTAATAATCAGATGGTTCAAAAAGCGCCGCCTTTGACAGCTGTTTTGCAGGAGCTAGTAGATTTTGTGGGGGATTGTCCTGTTGTGGGGCATAATGTCCAATTCGATCTGGGCTTTCTTTTCCAGGCTAATATTTTGCGGTATGTTCAGGCTGTTGATACATATGAATTAGCATCAGTTGTTATGCCATTAGCATCAAGATACAACCTTTCTGGGCTGTGTCAGCAGTTGAATATCCCTAATATAGGTGCACACCGGGCTCTTAATGATGCAAAAATGACCCATCAGCTCTTTC
Organism: Anaerolineaceae bacterium; assembly: GCA_014860845.1. The sequence continues at coordinate 14,923 of JACZIY010000545.1, read as the reverse complement.
TGGAGCTGTATAACCTGGCGCTGGAACTGCCTGTTGATCTCCTGGCTGAAATTGTTCGTCTGGGTGAGCCAGTTGATTGGGATGGATTCTGGTTCTTCCAGGAAATTCTAAAAACAAGAATTAAGAAACAAGTCATTCAGCCAAAATATTCCCGAAATCAGAATTTATTTAATGGATTATTTTTGGATGAGGATATTCTTGCCCAGGCATTAAAACCGAATTCTGAAATAAAACCTCTCAATGAAGACGAATTAAGTTCCATCCTTGAGCCAGGTGGGGAATTTTCGAAATATTTTAAAAATTTCGAATATCGTACGCAACAAGTGGATATGCTGAGAAGTGTTTCTTCTGCTTTCACCAATCAAAATCACCTCATGGTAGAAGCTGGAACAGGAACTGGAAAATCATTTGCCTACCTGATCCCTGCAGCCTTCTGGGCAATAAAGAATAATCATCGAGTCGTTATTTCAACCAACACGATTGCTCTCCAGGATCAATTGATTAATAAAGATATCCCGGATCTACGCTCCGCGCTGGATATTCCTTTAAGGTCAGTCGTGATAAAAGGACGTGCGAATTATCTCTGTCCACGACGACTTGAAGCATTTCGTTTTCGTGGTCCTGAAAGTAAAGAAGAAATGCGGGTAATCGGGAAAATTCTTGTCTGGCTGCATTATGGTGGGGATGGAGATCGGACACGCTTGAATCTCAACAGCCCAATGGACCGAGAGATCTGGCAAAGGCTCAGTGCTGATGATGAAAACTGTAATGCTGAGACCTGCATGTCAAAAGCTGGTGGCATGTGTCCTTTTTACCAGGTTCGCCAGGCTGCGCAAACAGCACACATATTGATTGTCAATCATGCATTATTGCTCTCCGATGTTGTCACCGGAAGCCGTGTTTTACCCCCATATGAATATCTAATTATAGATGAAGGACACCACCTCGAAGGGGCCAGTACCAATACCCTGAGTTATCGGATAACCCAAAATGATATGCAAAGGATGTTACGAGAACTGGGGAGTGTTTCCAGTGGGGTATTAGGGCGTCTGGTTACATCTTTAAAAAATGTCCTGAAACCTTCTGAATTTGCCAGTGCATTTTCGATATGTCAACGGGTTACTGATCTTGCTTTCCGGTTGGAGCAAGATTGGAATGCATTTTTCGATGCTTTACAAGCTTTTTTGGAATCTGAAAGGGATTTCCAACCTATTGGCCAATATGCACAACAAGTAAGGGTACTTCCTGCAACAAGAACCGTCCCATCCTGGTCTGACGTGGAAATTCAATATGACCAGGCGAATGAAACTTTAACTTTACTGGTTAAATTAGTTAAAGAGTTTCTAAAAGATATAGGCGATACGATTGATAGTCCTGCAGAAGACCTTGAAGAAGCCATCGGTAGTTTAAGTTTCAATCATCAACGTATGGCCGAAGCCGAACAATTTTTATATGCAATGATATTAAAACCAGAACCAGATTATATTTATTGGATTGAACAACAACCGGATTCAGCACGCATGGTTTTACAAATTGCCCCATTGCATATCGGTAGTTTGATGGAAAAATATCTCTGGCATGAGAAATCTTCGATCATTTTGACATCGGCGACATTAACAACCCATGGAGAATTTGACTATCTACGAAATCGTTTGAATGCTGATGAGGCCGATGAATTAATCGTCGGTTCACCATTCGATTATGAGAATTCCGCGATGCTTTACCTGCCGAACGATATTCCGGAACCAGCGCAGGCTTCGGCATATCAAAGGATGATTGAACATACACTCGTTCAATTAAGTAAAGCAACAGGTGGGCGATTGTTAGCTTTGTTCACTTCGTATGCCCAATTGAAGAAAACCTCCCAGGCAATTGGACCACGATTGGCGGACGCTGATATTCAGGTCTATGAACAGGGAGAAGGTGCTTCAGCAAACACATTATTGGAAAGCTTCCGCGAAACGGATCGAGCTGTCTTACTGGGTACACGTGCATTTTGGGAAGGGGTCGATATACCTGGTGATGCTCTCTCTGTATTGGTGATCATTAAATTACCATTCGCTGTTCCATCAGATCCGATTGTTGCTGCTCGATCTGAAACATTTGATGACCCATTCAATGAATACACGATTCCTGAAGCGATTTTAACTTTCCGACAAGGTTTTGGACGCCTTATCAGAACACAATTTGATCGTGGCATTGTTGTGGTTCTGGACCGCAGGGTTCAGAGCAAAAAATATGGTCGCTTTTTTGTAGAGTCTTTACCCTCCTGTAAAATTGAAACTGGTTCTGTCTCAGACCTCCCAAAAACAGCTGCGCGCTGGTTAAATCAATAAATAAAAAAAGAGACTGATTTTTGAAGATCAGCCTCTCATCATACTTCTTTTAGCCTTTCAAATTCTTCGCCATCAGTGCTCTTGTGACAACTTTTTGAATTTCCTTAAGCTTGCCAACCAATGCCTGTTGGTTTCCTTGTTGTTCTGTTTGATTGATCAAATTAGCCAATAGTTGTAAGAATTCATCATTGATTACTTCAGGTTTTTCGTTTAATAACGTTTTAATCGACTCGGAATCAGGTGCTTGAAGCAAAGTTTCAACAAATTGAATTTCTGCAGGAGGTTTACTGGCTTCTTCGATTATGCTATTTAGTTGACCTAGTTTGGAAATTTTATCCAGGTCAGCTGCTTTACGAGCATCCTGCAAGCCTTCTTTGACTGCTTCCACAAAAAAGTCATTCAACTCATTGCCGAATTTTTCCAATCCGACTTCAATATTTACTTCAGCTAAAATCTTATTGAGGGTTTCTCTGGCATGCTGTTTTTCTTCCTGAATTTGTGCATCGATTTGACGGGTCACTTCAACCAGAAAATCTCTTAATGATGATAATTTTGTCTTCTGCTCGGAATCTGAAGCGGTTTCAATTTTTTGTGAAAGAATCTGGAAGAATTCATAATCAAGTCCTGTGCGTACCATGCTAATTAGCGTATTAATATAAATTTCATCTGGTGCATCGATAAAAAGATCCAGTAGTTTTTCTCTTGTTAGTCCGGCTTTTGCTGCTTCCTGTAAATCTTCCATGGCTTTTTGAGAAGATTTCATTTTTTCCTGGATTTCCTGACCAACTTTCGTTTCTTGTAATAATTCTTGCTGGAAGAGGGCTAATTGTTGTGCAGATTGCTTATCTCCCTGTGCAACTGTAGCTTCAACCAATCGGTTCAATAAGCTAAAAAATGTCTCATCAATAAGAGCTTCTTCCTGCTTAATAATCTCTTTTCTTGAATCTGCGCTTACAGTGGATAATAATCTCTGAATCAATTGTAATTTTTTCTGTTGTTCATCGAGCATTTCTTTCGTAACGCCATCAGCTTCCAGAATTTTTTCCATCATTGTCTGGTAGGTAAGCATACTTTGCGCTTGAAACAAATATGCCTTGCGTTTTTCCATTGGCAGATCGTTCACTACTCGTTTAATCAATGGACCAACCATTTTTTCCTGTTCATTGATGGATACACCTAATTCTGGTGGGAAGTAAGTTAATAACATTTCTTTTTCTGGATCATGATAAACAATCGGTGTAGGATATAAACCTTGATATCCGCATGCCTGGCATTGAATCATATTGGCAGCACCGCTCATCAATTTTTGCTTCGCTTCTGGATCGGTATTCAAATCGAATAATTGCTGAATTTCAGCTGTCATAGGTGTACGACAGCGAGGACAACTAATTTGTGTTTTTGGCATAAATGACCTCTCTGTAAAAATTTAATATGCGGAAGATTATACCACTGACAATTTCTGAGATAATTGATCGGTTGTGCGTGGAAGGGAAAAACAGATGCGGGCACCTTTACCTGATTCAGGATTTACCCAGATCTGTCCACCGTGTGCTTCTACAATAGAACGAGTTAAAAATAATCCCAGACCGGCACCGCGTGTATTGCGAGCCATATCCGGTGCCCGATAGAATCGATCAAAAACATGAGGAATATCTTCAACAGCAATCCCTGGTCCCTGATCACTGACACAGATAATTACCACATCCGGTCGGATTTGACCTGATATTCGGATTTCTCCTTTTGGTGAATATTTTATTGCGTTTGAAATTAAATTTGAAATAACATGCTCCAGACGAGATTCATCTGCCAGAATGATGGGAAAATCCTCCGGTAAATCAACCACAATTTCATGCAAGGAGGATTGTGTTTGTAGACGTTTCGCCATGCGTTTTATGATTTCTGGTAGAAAGACATCAGAGCGTTTTATGGATAATCCACCAGCCTGTAAACGAGATGCATCCAGCATGTTTTCGATTAATGAACCCAGGCGATCAGCTTCTTCTTCGATGACTGAAAGACTCTCTTGCACAATTGATCTGTCCCAGCGGGCATCTTCACGTCGTAATGTACTCACATAACCTTTGATCAAGGCTACAGGTGTTTTTAATTCATGACTGATGATCGAGATAAATGTGCTTTTTAATTCTTCGGCCTGGCGAAAGCGCGTAATGTCCCTGATGGTGGCGATGATATTCAACAGGACGTTATCCGGTGAAACTAATGGAGCATATGTGATTCCGACTGGTAACTTCACTTTTGAATTACCTATCTTTAAATCACCCTCTACATAAAGATGTGCGTGTGCTGTTAATGGCCAACCACCGGCAACTGCTTCTTCTAATGTAATTCCAATCGGAGGTTGCATCCACTGGATTAATTGATTATGTTCCTTGTTCTGAATTTCTTCAACCGGGATTTGTAACATGCGTTGAAATGCTGGATTGTAGCGTTCAATATATAGCGTTGGGGATAAAATCATAATCCCATCTGCTACGGTATCGAGCAGGGCAGACATACGCTGTCGTTCGTGGTTGACCTGATTGTAGAGTTGAGCATTCTGAACTGCGATTGCTGCCTGGTTGGCAAAACTTCCCAGGATTGTTCGATCGTTCGCTGAAAATGAACCTGAGTAGCTTCGAAATATATAAATGACACCTACTGCCTGACCTCGCGCGACCAGAGGAATTCCGACGCCATTCAACAAACCAAAACTCCCAGAACGAGCTAATTCATTAATGATCTGATTGATTTGCGTCAGTTCTAATTGGCCTGGTTTATCACCAACTTCAGTGATTTGTGTCAGGTAAGGTTCAATATATTTCACCAGTGGAATGGGTAATCCATGCCAGACACGAACATGCCATCCTCGAGTTTCGGATTTTAATGCGATAAAACCTGCCTGGCCGGCCAACATCTCGACAGATACATTCAGAATCTTCTCCAAAAGTTTGTCGAGGTTTAGCTCCTCGGCTAAAGCCCTGGCAATATCTAATAAATAATCTCTTTGCCGAACTCGAAAATCAGGTAACATGGATTAATTTTACCCGTTTTCAGCCAGTGAAATAACATAATCCAAAATTTCAAGACCTTCATCAATCTGTTCTTTGGTTGTGCAGAGTGGGGGAGAAACTCTGATCACACTCTTACCACAACCTAAAGTAAGCAATCCATATTCATATGCAAGATCTACAACACGATCACGTATGTCAGCATCTGATTTCTTGCTTTTCCTATCCTTAACGAATTCGATACCGATCATAAAACCGATCCCGCGTACCTCACCAATGGATGGATGCCTTTTTTGCATATCCTTGAGTTTTTCCAACGTGTAACTGCCTGTTACCCGGGCATTATCCATATAACCATTTTGAATGGCATTGATGGTTGCAAGTGATGCCACACAGGCAATTGGGTTTCCTCCGTAGGTATTTCCATGAGAACCCTTCGGCCAGCTCATGACTGATTTCCTGGTAATTAAAGCACCTAACGGCATACCGGATGCTATTCCTTTTGCAGAAGTAATAATATCAGGTTCAACACCAAAATTATCTATTGACCACCACTTTCCCGTGCGTCCCATACCTGCCTGGACCTCATCCGCGATTAAAAGAATGCCATGTTTATCACAAAGTTTTCTCAAAGCTGGAAAGAATCCAAGAGGGGGGACAATATAACCACCTTCTCCCTGGATTGGTTCAACAAGAATACCAGCTACTTCATCAGGCGGTAAAATCTTTTCAAAAACTTGTTCTTGTATGTATTCAATGATTCTTTCACCATAATCCTGTCCAGGTTCTAAATTTAAAATGGGTCGGTATGGATCAGGAAATGGAACATGTGTCACGCCGTTCATCAATGGGAAAAAACGACGTTTGTAATTTGGCTTACTGGCTGTAAATGTAACAGCTCCAATTGTTCTGCCATGAAAACCACCTAAAAAACCAATGAAATTGGAACGATTGGTATGATATCTGGCCAATTTAATGGCACCTTCCACACTCTCAGTACCAGAATTGGTTAGAAAAACTCGGGTATCTTCCTGGAATGGTGAAATTTCAGCCAATTTTTCAGAAAGCTCAATCCACTTCTCATGATAGAAATCCGAAGAAATATGAATAAATTTTTCTGCTTGTTCCTGAATCGCTTTGACAACGTCAGGATGGCTATGCCCGGTTGAAGCAACAGCAATACCAGCAGCAAAATCAAGATAACGATTTCCGTCAACATCCCAAACCTCGGTACCTTTTCCACGATCCATAACAAAAGGATATCCACGAGGATATGATGGTGATACAACTTTGTGGTCGCGTTCGATAAATGCTTTGGCTTTTGGTCCTGGCACGTTCAGGGGTTTCATTTAATTTCCTCCATTAATTTGATTTAAAGTGCTTGATTTTTACATCAAGTAGATTTCGGATATAAGAATTGAATGTTAAAAAAATTAAGTTTAAACCAGGAGATTCGATGACATTTTTGTTACCAATAATGCCAGAGCTCCCTTGAGACCAACATCATCGCCTAATTGGGCTGTTGTAAATGTTAATCCATCCAGATATGCGGGGGAAATCAATCTCTCTTCCAAGGATTTACGCATTGGTTCGAAAAGAAGTTCTCCAGAGGAAGATACCCCACCACCGAAAATTACAATGGAAGGATTTAACATGTGTAGAAAATTAGCCAGAGCAATGCCTAAGTAATAACCTGCCCGATTATAGGCTTCAATGGCTAACGTGTCTCCATTTTGAGCTGCCTGACTGATATCTTTGCCTGTAACTTTCTCAAGTTTACTCAAGATCGTTATTCTGCCGGCAGATATTTGTTCATTTACATAATTCAATATCCCGGTACCAGATGCTATTGCTTCAATATGCCCCTGTTTCCCACAACCACACATTGGACCATCTGGCAAAACCGTCACATGTCCAAATTCACCCGCCAGACCTTTATGGCCGAGTAGTAAATTATTGTCCAGGATTGCGCCACTTCCAATCCCTGTGGATATTGTCAGATATAAAAGATTGCTATGTCCGATGCCAGCACCGAATTTCCATTCTCCTAAGGCTGCCAGATTGGCGTCATTCCCCAAAAAAATTGGAATATTAAAAACATCTTCCAAAATTTTTCTTAACGGATAATTTTCCCAACCAGGAATATTGGGTGCTTCATAAACAATTCCTAAATCTGGATCCAGAAAACCAGGTGCAGCCACAGCAATCGCTTTTATTGTATGATCTTGCTTTATTTCATGTATTAATTGTATTAATCGATCTGCTGGTAATTGTCCTTTTGCCTGAGTAGGAATTTTCTTTTGCCTAATTGGGTTTAAAGTTTCTACATCAAACGATGCAACCCTAATTTGTGTACCACCAACATCTGAGACGACATAGATTTCCATCAAGCAGAATTATAGCATAGCCAAATTGGTAAAAATAATTGTCATTTTGTCATGAATAATGGATAAATATAATTTGAATTAGATCTGGGATGTTTCGCCAATCTTTTTGAAATCGAATTTAAATTCTTGAAGTAGAAAATATATTAAGGTACTTTCACAGCATTTTATTTATTGACTCTTGATATAAACCGAATTATTATAAATTCGATGAATTCAAAGCAACTTTCATTCAAAAAAAGATTATCATTTCAATTAATTCGATTCTTCCGTTGGTTTACTCCTGGAATAGGTGTAAAAAGGTGGGGATTACTCATCATTCTGGGTTCCATGTTGATAGGCTTGGGTTTTGCAGTAGTTGTTCTGGACATGTATCGTAATACCCCGGATACATGGTATCTTCCAGTAGTTGCATTTCTATCTTTGCGATTTTTATCACGCCCCATCAGAGCTCTTATTTTCGGTCTGGGTGGGGTATTAATGATTGTTATTGGTGTTTGGGGCATTAATCGAACCCTTTTAAAACCATTCTTACGTCCTGGTAAACATCTGGTGGATACAGTCAGTCAATTTCAAAAACTGGATAAAGGAAAGAAAATTGTCGTCATTGGGGGCGGTACCGGATTATCTTCCTTATTGCGTGGATTGAAGAAACACACAGCTAATATAACTGCAATTGTTACCGTTGCTGATGATGGAGGTTCGTCTGGGGAATTACGCAGACGGGTCGGTATTCTTCCTCCTGGTGATATACGCAGTTGTCTGGCCGCATTATCCAATGATGAAGAATTAACAACCCAGCTTTTTCAATACCGGTTTGGAGAAGAAGCTGGATTGAATGGACATTCATTAGGGAATCTTCTGATCACGGCTTTAACTGATTTAACTGGGAGTTTTGAAGAAGCAGTGGCAGAGTCAGGACGAGTGCTGGCCGTTCAGGGGAAGGTATTTCCATCCACCTTACATGATGTGCGCCTGGTTGCACAAGTACAGGTTCAGGATTCAAACAAAGAAATAAAAGTTCGTGGTGAAAGCGAAATACCCAGGAAAGGTGGAAAAATAAAAAGAGTATGGCTGGAACCCAATAATCCATTGGCCTTTCCCCCAACCATTCAAGCAATCCTCAGTGCAGATATCATTATTGTTGGCCCTGGCTCTTTATATACCAGTATCATTCCAAATTTACTGGTTCCGGATATATCTGAAGCTATTCGCGCCAGTCGGGGATTACGGTTTCTGATTTGTAATGTTGCTACTCAGCCTGGAGAGACTGAAGGTTATACATGTGGTGATCATATTAGGGCAATTGAGAAAATAATAGGAAAAGGAATATTTGATGTAGTCATCTGTAATGACAATTGTAATGGGAGATTACCAGTAGATATCGAATATGTTTGTATCGAAGATGAGCTCGATAGTGAATACCCAATTTATAGTGCGAATCTGAGTGATTCTGAAGCACCCTGGAGACATGACTCCTCAAAACTTGCATCTGCGATATTAGATTTATATAATGAAAGAACCGGACCAATTGGTCGCGAATTGAATTCTGAATTGTGAACTTTTATACAATTACGTGGTAAAATTTGTCCGAACAATTAATAGGAGGTAAATATGACAGTAAAAGTAGGTATTAATGGTTTTGGTCGCATCGGCCGCCAGGTTTTAAAAGCAATTTTGGAGACATATCCAGATACGCTTGAGGTTGTTGCAATTAATGATTTATTTGATGCTGCTACCAATGCACATCTATTCAAATATGACTCAAATTACGGGATATTCCCCGGAATAGTCACAGTAGATGGAGCGGATCTGGTCATTAATGGTAAGACAATTAAAGTCTTTGCAGAAAAAGATCCCAGCAATTTACCCTGGAAAGATCTTGGTGTGGAGATTGTAATTGAAGCAACAGGCGTCTTCCGTGACAAAATTGGCAATCCTGCCAAAGGTAAACCTGGCGTTGATGTTCACATCACAAAAGGTGGTGCAAAAAAGGTCATAATCACAGCACCTGCAAAGAATGAAGATATCACAATTGTTTTGGGCGTTAATGATGATAAATATGACCCAGCAATTCATCATGTTGTTTCCAATGCTTCCTGCACAACCAATTGTCTTGCGCCAGCAGCAAAAGTTGTTCATGACAATTGGGTGATTAAACGCGGTATGATGACAACCATTCATTCATACACCAATGATCAACGAATTCTGGATGTTGCCCATAGCGATCCCCGCCGTGCACGTGCTGCCGCCTTGAATATAATCCCAACCACAACCGGTGCTGCAAAAGCGGTTGCATTGGTTATTCCTGATCTAAAAGGAAAATTTGATGGCTATGCTTTACGCGTACCAACCCCAACTGTATCCATTGTGGACTTTGTAGCAGAAGTGGAAAAACCTGTGACCGTGGAAGAATTGAATGCTGCTTTCAAAGCTGCAGCAGATGGTTCTCTCAAGGGTATTTTGGGTTTTTGCACGGAACCATTAGTTTCCATGGATTTCAAAGGTGATTCACGATCATCGATTATAGATGCAGAAAATACTATGGTAATGGGCGGTACAATGGTAAAAGTCGTCACCTGGTACGATAATGAATGGGGTTATTCTTGCCGAACCGCAGATTTAGCCGCCAAAATGTCAAAATCACTCTAATCATTTATTAAGGAAAGACTGTGATGCGTATTTTTATCGCGAAATTTTTGCGGTAGAATACGCATCATTTTATATCAATTTCGAATGATTTTAATTCAAGAACAGGAACAGATTATGTTTAACAAAAAAAATATTACCGATATCGATGTAAAAGGAAAAAAAGTATTGGTGCGGGTAGATTTTAATGTCCCTATTAAAGAGGGAAAAATAAAAGATGATACCCGTATGACAGCTGCATTACCAACAATCAATTATTTATTAGAGCATGGGGCAGCGGTGATTTTGTTTTCGCATCTTGGTCGTCCCAAAGATGAACCAGATCCACAATTTTCTTTAGCCCCGGTGGCGAAGCATTTAGCAACTCTCATTCCAAATAAAGTAATATTTGCAGAAGATTGCATCGGGGAAGTTGCAGAAGCTGCTTCTGCCAAATTACAACCTGGAGAGGTTCTAGTTTTGGAAAATACTCGCTTTTACAAAGCTGAAACCAAAAATGATTCGGAAATGGCAAAGAAATTTGCAAAATTAGCAGACATTTACGTAAATGACGCATTTGGCTCAGCCCATCGAGCTCATGCTTCAACCGAAGGTGTTGCCCGATACCTTCCGGCAGTTGCTGGGTTCCTGATGGAAAAAGAAATCCGTTATTTGGGTCAGGCAATTGCAGATCCCGCCAGACCATTTGTTGCCATTCTGGGAGGGGCGAAGATCAGTGACAAAATCGGTGTTATCGATAATTTATTACAAAAAGCTGATGCTGTTTTAATCGGTGGCGGTATGGCTAATACATTTTTGAAAGCGCAAGCCATTGAAATGGCTGACTCCCTGGTGGAAGAAGAAGCGGTCCAAACCGCAAAGGAGTTATTGGTTAAAGGTGGAGAAAAATTGCATCTCCCGATTGATCTGGTGTTGGGAAATGCCTTTGATAATGATGCTGAAAGTAAAGTAACAGTTGTAGAAAATGTTCCTGCTGGTTGGCGTGTATTGGACATTGGTCCAGCCACAGTAGAAGAATATGCCGAGGTGATTTCCAAAGCGGGAACTGTGGTTTGGAACGGCCCTATGGGTGTGTTCGAAATGCCAAAATTCGCTAAAGGAACTTTTGGTGTTGCGGAAGCTGTTGCTGCATCCGGAGCTGTATCCATCATTGGTGGCGGGGATTCCGTGTCTGCCATCAATCAATCCGGTTTATCAGACAAGGTTACCCATATCTCCACTGGTGGTGGCGCTTCGTTGGAGATGCTCGAGGGAAAAATATTACCTGGCTTAGCTGCATTACAGGATAAGTAATTTTCCCCCAAATTTTAAAATTCTGGTATAATTCGCGGGCTGCCCTTCGTAAGGAAATTTTTTTGGACAAACAGTTCCCTTCTCAGGAAGAGCAATCTTCTTATCAAGTGAATTGGAGGAAATAAGTTGGCTAATACTAAATCTGCGATCAAACGCAACAAGCAAAATGAAAAACGTCGTGTACTTAACCGTGTTTACCGAGGACGTGCCCGTACTTTTGTCTCTAAAGCTCGAAATGTAATCGAGAAAGAGGAGTCAAAAGAAGTTGTGATGGCCAGTGTGGTCGAAGCTGTAAAAGCTTTGGATCTGGCTGCACAAAAAGGTGTCATTCATAAAAACAATGCTGCACGCCGCAAAAGTCGTTTGATGAAACGACTTGCGAACTTACCATCAGAAGAAAAGTAAGTTTTTTAACATTAAGCACCGTAAGTGGGAGATGAAAACCTCCCGCTTTTGGTTTAAGTTTGATTTCCAGAAAGTTTACAATATTCCATCAATCCAAATGGATTTGTGCAAATATCAAAACAAAATAACTAACTGTGCTTAATGTTATAATTTTTGATGGCTTTTTAGATACAGGTGAACATGTTCGATCTTGAACAAAAAAATGTAGAAGAACTAATAAAAAATTTTACCAGGCAGCAAGGCTTGCCTGAATTTTCGATTCAATGGAATTGGATTCCATTCAGTGGTCATTGGGGTATATCTACCTCATTATTTTCTTTGGCCGCAGCAGAAGCGCGTCAAAAACAACTCAAACTGAATGTTCCAGCAAGAGCAAATGAATTGGCGATCCAATTGGCAGAATTTATTGGATGCCCATCCGGATTTGAGAAGGTTGAACCAATCAACGGATACCTTAATCTTTATTTTTCTCAAGCAGAATATGCTCGTCGGGTTCTGGATGAAGTGTTAGAAAAGAAGGCTGATTTTGGCCGACAAGAAAGAAAAAATGAGAAAATAATGGTCGAGTTTTCCCAACCAAATACTCACAAAGCATTTCACGTGGGGCATTTGCGTTCTGCTATTTTTGGCGATACATTAGCCAGGATTCTGGATTTTGCCGGGTATGACGTTGTACGGGCTAATTATCCAGGTGATATGGGACTGCACGTGATTAAATGGTTATGGTGCTATAAAAAGTATCATTCAGGTGAAAAACCTGATGAGAATATAACGCAATGGATGGGAAAAATCTATGCAGAAGCAAATGGAAAATTAGAAGCCAATCCTGATCTGGAAGCTGAAATAAGAGCACTTTACAAACGCTGGGATCAAGGTGATCATGAGATTGTTAAATTGTGGGAAGATACCCGGGAATGGTCTTTGCAGGGTTTCTATCAGATCTATGATATTTTAAATATCCATTTTGATATCTATTACTTTAATAGCCAAATGGAAAAACCAGGCAAAGAAATTGTTCAGGAGCTGATTGACAAACAAATAGCCATAGATGAACGACCTGATGGTGCAGTGATTGTCAAGATTGACGATGTTTTAGGGCTGAAAAAGGAACAATATCGAGTGCTGGTTGTGCTCCGGTCAGATGGAACTGCTTTATATGCTACCGAGGATCTGGCGTTAGTAAAACAAAAATTTAGCGATTATCCCGACTTGAAAAAATCTTTATACATCGTAGATGTACGACAATCGTTGCATTTCACCCAGGTATTTAAAACCATGGAGATTGCAGGATACTCCTGGGCAAAACAATGTGAACATGTACCATATGAATTGGTCAGTCTTCCAGGCAATGTAGTGATGGCATCTCGGGAAGGCACCGTAGTTTTGTTGGAAGATTTAATCAGTGAAGCGACGAAACGAGCTTATGAAGTAGTTCAGGAAAAAAATCCTGACTTGAATGAAAATCAAAAATGGGCAACAGCCAGAGCGGTAGGTATCGGAGCCATTAAGTATCCAATGCAGGCACGAGAAAATACGAAAGTAGTAACCTTCGATTGGGAATCAGCGCTTGATTTTAATGGCCAGGCAGCACCCTATATTCAATATGCATATGTCCGGTGTGGAAGTATTCTTAAGAAAGCTGGTAACATCGTAATTGACACACCTCACATTTCTTATGAATTATCACCTCAGGAAATCCAGCTTGTGGATCTCATTTCTAGATTTTCCAGAGAAGTAGAGCGGGCAGCAAGTGAATATCGGACGATACAAATTGCCAATTTTGCCTATGAAATGGCAAAAACATTTAATAATTTCTATACCCATTGCCCGGTTCTCACTGAAGTAGAACCGATCAGAAGCACAAGGCTAAACTTAGTATTGGCAACCCGTCAGGTTTTGAAAAATAATCTGACTTTGCTGGGCATCACAGCCCCAGAAGCGATGTGAACCGATGGTTAAAAAAATTCAAAACAAAAAGGAGAAATAAAAACAAATGACCATTCGAACCCTTATTATGGGCGCAGCTGGGCGCGACTTTCACAACTTTAATGTGTACTTCAGAGATAACAGTGATTATCTGGTTGTGGCATTCACTGCAACCCAAATCCCCAATATCGAAGGACGACGATATCCTGCGGTGTTAGCTGGATCACTATATCCTGAAGGAATACCGATCTATCCAGAATCTGAATTGCGTGAATTAATCAAAAAACTTAATGTAGATCAGGTTGTTTTTGCCTATAGCGATGTTGAGCATGAATATGTCATGCACAAAGCTGCTCTGGTGAATGAAGCAGGTGCAGATTTTAGAATTATGGGGATGAAGAACACACAATTAAAGTCCACAAAACCAGTCATTTCAGTGACAGCCGTACGAACCGGTTCAGGAAAAAGTCAAACCACCCGTCGAGTCTCTCTCATATTACGAGAGATGGGTTACCGTGTAGCTGCCATTCGACATCCAATGCCTTATGGTGATCTTGTCAAGCAAAAAGTTCAGCGGTTTGCTGATTATAGTGACCTCGATAAGCAAGAATGTACTATTGAAGAACGAGAAGAATACGAACCGCATCTCGATAATGGTGTCATTGTGTATGCCGGTGTTGATTATGAAGCAATTTTACGTCAGGCAGAACAGGAAGTTGACATCGTTTTATGGGATGGTGGAAACAACGACTTTTCATTCTTTAAAGAAGATTTGGCCATTGTCGTGGTTGATCCACATCGTCCTGGTCATGAAACCAGCTATTATCCTGGTGAAACCAATACTATTCATGCAGATGTATTTGTAATCAACAAAGTGGACACTGCTGATCCTGAAAATGTGATAAAAGTCCGTGAGAACATC
>JACZIY010000062.1 GCA_014860845.1 Anaerolineaceae bacterium | reverse complement strand
ACTCAGACCATTGGTAAGATTCTGATCGCTAATAGAGGAAAAGTGGTAACCAGCGAGCAGTTGATTGAGATCCTCTGGCCCGATGATTCCTTTGAAACAGCCAGGCGCCGTCTACATGTGCGTATCAGCCAATTGCGAAGCCTTCTGCAGGATAAGAAATCTCTGGTCCAGACTGTCAATGGGGGCTACATTTACCAGGTTGACGAAACCAGTTGGCTGGACGTGGATCAATTTCAATCGTACCTTGAAGAAGGCGCAGTCCTGCAGGAACAGAGCCATCAAATTGAAGCGATAAAAGTTTTAGAACAAGCCCGAGAGCTCTACCGCGGTGAACTCCTTGCTGAAGACCTTTATGCAGAATGGACTTTTCATCAACGGGAATCGTTGCGGGAGACTTTCATAAACCTGTTGATCGAACTTTCCGAATCTTACGCCCAACAGGGGCGCTACCGACTGGCCATAGCCCGTACACGCCAGGCTCTTGCCAAGGATCCTCTCCGGGAGACAATCTATGCCCGCCTAATGCTTTATAACTATTATGCAGGTGATCGCGATCAGTCTCTGCGAATCTACGAGCAATGCAAGGAAATGCTTCACACTGAGTTGGGCGTGACACCGCTGGAATCCACTATGGATCTATTCACTAAAATTAGAGAAGGGAATCTCTGGAAGGTTGACGAAGAACTACGTTACCCACCGCCGATCTATGAAGGACGATTATTTGAAGTTCCCTATGCTCTGACTGAGATCCCCCTGGTGGGTCGCGACCGGGAATATGCCTGGCTGGTCTCGCAGTGGAAGGATACGGTCAGAAGAATCATCACCCTGGAAGGTGAGGCCGGGGTTGGTAAAAGTAGGCTCGTTAATCGATTTACAGATTATATTCACAAGCAATCGGTACGGCTCTTAAAGGTTCAGCTGCTTCCCTCAGGGCACCAACCGACAGCAGCCATCCTTTCCGCCTTGCAGGAACTACTCACGGAAAGCGTTATCCGCAGGCTTAATCCAGAAACCATCGCTGTCCTGGCTGTTCTCATCCCGGAAATCCATGATCGGGTAGGTTGTCTCTCAAAGCTCACACCGTTGCTGCCCAATGGAGAGCAACAGCGACTCAATCAGGCCATCACTGATCTCGCAGAGGCGTGTTCGGGTATCCCCACCTTGATCATTGTGGATGATGCCCAGCGATTAAGTTCCGCTGCAGTGGAATTACTGAACCGATTGAGCAAGGCTTTCCGCGTCTTGCTGAGTTATCGCAGTGAAGATACCTCGCAGGATCATCCCCTCCGGACAGCCTTTGGTCCGGTTGGGTTAGCGCTGAAACCATTAACCCTGTCAGACATTCAATCCCTGATCACCCAGCTCTCCGGCAGCCCAAACCCCGCCCTGGCTGAGCAAATCCACGGCCAAAGCGATGGCATACCCCTTTTCATGGTGGCGTTGCTGCAGCATATGTTTGAAACTGGTTATCTCTTTGTGAATTCGAGCGGCGAATGGGAAATCACCTCTGCTGATGTACCGGTGTTGCCCGTGACATTACGTGCAACCATCGAAGCCCGTCTGAACCACCTCAATCCAACGCAAAGGCGCATATTTGACTTTGCAGCTGTGTTGGATGGCGAATTCATCTTTGATCTTGTCAAAGCTGTCACGCAACAATCTGAAGAGAACCTGCTGGTCATGGTTGATGTTTTCCTGGATGCGGGTCTGCTGGTCGAGCCACGCAGTCTGGATCAACCCGATTTCAAGATAAGCCATGATTATTATGCAGAAATCGCTTACGACACCATCCCAGCTGCCCGGCGCAGGGCAATGCATTTCCAGGTCGCAAAAGTGATCGAGAATCTCTACGAAAG
The DNA here is from genome assembly GCA_014860845.1 of Anaerolineaceae bacterium. The sequence goes on along the minus strand of JACZIY010000062.1, from coordinate 6,311 downwards.
TCAGCTGGAAAGCCACGCTGCTTTCCTTGCTGACCATTTTCACCGGGCGGGTAAAGCTGAACAGACCGTCCAATATGCCATGCTTGCCAGCCAACAAGCGCTGGAACATTTCGCTAGCATAGAAGCCCTTCACTACATCGAGATAGCCTTGCCCCTCATCAGTCCGGATGACATTCAGCAAATTGCTCAACTCCGCCTGAGGCGGGAAATGATATTTGACCTGCACGGGATGCGTAACGAGCAAAATGAAGACCTCCTGACTCTGGAAGCGCTCTACCCGGATCTCCCAGCTGCAATTCAGGCAAAAATTCGGTTGCGACGGGCGGGTTATGAATGGATCCTGGGGAATAATGATGTTACCTATAGCAATGTCGAAGCAGCCATTGGGATTGCCCGTTCTGCTGGCACGAAGGAAGTTGAGGCGCAGGCACTGCTTCTTGCGGGTCGAGCCGCCCTGGATCAAACCCAGGCAATTCGCTACCTGGAGCACGCACTTAGGGTGGCACAGGATTTAAGCTTCCCTGCGCTGGAAGGTGATATCATCCGCTGTCTGGGTAATGCAACCTATTGGCAGAACAAATATCACCAAAGCGCAAAGCTTTTCCGCAAGGCACTGAACATTCATCGCAAGGTCGGGGATCTGCGTGGTGAGTTGTCTGCCCTGAACAACCTTGGAAAGGTGACAGAATTGATAGGCAACCTATCGGAAGCAGCGGCTTACTACACTCAGGCAGCCGAAATCAGCCAGAGGATCAAAGATCGGCTGGCTGAAGGCGTCATTCGGACAAATTTGGCGCAGGTCACAACCAGTCTTGGGAATTTTCTGGAAGCCCAAACCCTTTTGGAAGAAGCTATTTTTATTCGAAAGGAAATTGGTAACGATGAAGGTGTGGCTGTGGCGCTAAATAACCTGGGAAACCTGCATCGCATGACTGGCCAATATGACCACGCACTCTCGGAATACAACCAGAGCTATGACATCAATATCCGGATTAATCATCAGGAACAGACATTCAGTTCGCTGGTCGGACTTTTAGCTATTAGGCGCGATCTGGGTGAATATGATCAGGCTGTGAACACACTGGCAAGGGCGGCTGAGATTCTGCCTAAGACGGATTCCTATCTCTATATCGATTATCTGATTCAAACCAGTCTGTTAAAAACCTTGACCGGTGATCTGAAAGCAGCAACGGAAATGGGTGATAAGGCGTTGGCACTCAGCAAATATCTCCCCTGGTTCCATGCTCCAGCGGCCAAGAATATCGGTCACGCTTATTTGATCCAGGGACAACTTGAGAAAGCCAGGCAATATTTCCACAAGTCAGTCAATTCCTATAAAACTTATCATCAAGCTCACCTGGCACCGGAACCCCTGGCTGGTCTGGCAAGGATTGCCCTTTTAGAGGGAAAGCCCGAGCAAGCCTTTGCCATCATTCAGGAATTTCTTCCCAAGGTTCTTGAAACGAGTTTGCAAGGTTTAGACCGGTTGATTTGGACTTATCTGGTCAGTCATCAAGTGCTGGCTGCCAATAACGACCCGCAAGCACCGGATATCATTCAAACAGCTTATCAAATCCTTTTACAGCGAGCTGAAACAATCGCTGATGAAAAAAGCCGACAGGCTTATTTAACTGGGATCAGGGACCATTACAAGGTTATCCAAATCGGGACGTCACTCTCCAAACGCCATTAAGAATTTCGTAAGGGGGATTTGTTATCCTTGCCATAGTTAAGTCGAAGGATCCCAACAGAGGAGGACTATGGCCACGCCGTTACACCGACATACGATTTCGTTAATTGTCCGGGTTTGGGCTGAATATCTCGATCATCAGCCGCCGGTCTGGCGTGGTGTTATTGAAGGTTCCGTACCTGGGGATATCAACCCGTTCACAAGCCTGGAGGAACTCGCCCAGATCATCCAGCAAAAATCGCTCACAGAAAATCATTCAAGAAATATGAATAAAAAACATTCAAATATCTAAGGAGGTCATCATGTTTTTAAGAAGATCAAGTATTATCATTCGTCTTATATTATTTTTGGGAATTATTCTGGGGCTGACTGGAGGAATATACCAAAACGCCCAAGCAGCAACCTGTACCTGGCAGGGAACAACCACAGATTGGTATGAACCCGGTAACTGGAGTGGTTGTGTAGACGGATCGGGATCTCCCACATTCCCGAACGACACCCAAGATGTGGTCATTCCCGCCGGTCAATCGGCTTATCCAGTGCTGACAGTGTATCAGGATCAGTTTGATATGAATTCATTAACCATCCAGGCTGGTGCCCAGATCACAATTGATGAGCAGACAACTTTCTTTGCATACCAGGTGGATAACTATGGAATAATTCGAATTGAAGATGTGGATGGACATAATCTAAGAATTCAATCCCCCTTCAACAACCATGGGTTGGTTAATTCTGGCATTTATGCTGCTCTGATTTTGTATGAATCTGGCACTCATTCTGGTTCATTCACGGGGAAACAATTGAGCTTCTATAAATCGGCAGATACCCAACACATCAACACCTTCCAGGCCGGTTCAAGCATCAATGTGAGCGTTATCATGGTCGACGAATTCAATACCCTCAATATTGAAGAAAGTGTGATTAGCGAAAAAATTTATATCAATTCTAATTCGGTTGTAGATGTTTCCAATAGCCAAACCGTCAATCTAAATGAAGTGATTCTGCGAGGCGGCAAGTTGATCACCAGCTCTTTCAACATTCCATCGGGTGAGACCTTTTCTGGTTCTGGGACAATCGAGGCAAACCTGACAAACGCTGGGACGCTCAGCCCAGGATCATCACCCGGGACAATCACCGTTAATGGGGATTTTACTCAGGAATCAACTGGCACACTTACCATTGAACTGGGCGGTACCACACCCAACACACAACACGATCAACTGGTCGTAACCGGTGAAGCAGCTTTGGATGGTACCCTGGATGTCAGCCTGATCAATGAATTTTTACCATCTTTGGGTGAGAGTTTTACCATTCTGACGTATACATCCCATACTGGCACATTCGATACGATGAACTTGCCGACGCTTGGTTTGGGCCTTGCCTGGGAAATCGCTTATGATAGCACAGCCGTGACGCTGACCGTAGTCGAAAGTGGTGGCTCTATCAGCGGTGAAGTGACCTATACCGGCGATGAAGGGTATAACCCGGTGAGCGTGGGCTTATTCCTCAACCCCAATGATGCACCGGTCGCAACGGATGAGGTAACCAGCGGAACAGGGATTTATTCCTACTCATTTGTTGGGATCCCGGACGAAACCTACTATATCGGTGCGTTGATGGACCTGAATGGCAATAACCAGCCTGATCCGGGTGAACCCTTCTCCTGGTATGGATCACCAGATTCGTTGGTTATCACCAGTTCCACTTCTGAATATTCAGATATCGATTTTCAATTAAACGATCCCTTTATGATCTTCCTTCCTCTATTATCAAAACAATGATACATGCCGTTCTCTAAAAATTTGTTCATATGCCTTTAGGGGTGAGAACGAGTAACCTCCTGTTGGGAAAACCAATAGGAGGTTTATTATAAGAAAGTGATCCAATAATCTGATAAAATCATCACATCCTAATCTCATGGAGGTTGCATGTCACAGGCTATGATCACAATACTTGCACAAAAAATTGCTCAAAATATATTGAAAGAACCCAATCGCATCATCCACCCAGATGAATCTTTAATTTCCAGCGGTCTCATCGATTCCTTCAGCTTGGTTGATCTGGCATTGTTGGTCGAAGACGAATTTGGCGTGGTGGTAGACGACACCGAATTAAACCCGGATAGCTTTGATACCCTCGACCAATTGGCTGCATTGATCCAGTCGAAGCAATAGGAGATAAAATGCCAATTTTCTCAGAAGTGCTTCAATCTGCTTATCAATCCAAACCGGACCAGGTGATCATCACCTTACAACAGGCTGGATTTCCCGATCGACCCATCACTTATAAAGATCTGCTGGAAGGTGCTACCAGCTATGCTCAAACGTTTGCTCGTCAAGGAATTCAGCCTGGCGAGGTTGTGATTCTGATCCTGCAACATGGACTTGATCTGGTGTATGCTTTCTGGGGTGCGGTATTGCATGGTGCCGTACCTGCGATAATGCCTTATCTGACCGAGAAGCTGCTACCCGAACGATATCGCCATGATCTGGAAGCCCTTATCTCTGTCACCCAGCCGACAGCCATTGTTACCTACCCTGACTTTGAAACAGAAGTTCGCCCAGCTCTCAAATCGGGCGATTCGGTACGGTCATTGATTTTGAGTGACAGCATTGAAGCACCATGTGAACCTGATTTCACCCAATTTGCAGGTATGCAGCGCGATCCCGAAGATATTGTCCTTTTGCAGCATTCATCCGGCACCACCGGATTGCAAAAAGGAGTGGCATTGTCCCATCAGGCTGTCTTTCATCAACTCGAAAATCTGGGATCTGTATTAGATCTTTCCATGCAGGATGTGGTTGTCTCCTGGTTACCACTTTACCATGATATGGGACTGATTACCGGGTTCATCATGCCAATCCTGACCGGAATTCCCCTGGTTTTGCTCTCACCGTTTGACTGGGTCAAAGCACCTCAACGACTTTTCCAGGCAGTCTCACAATACAAAGGCACATTGGTATGGTTACCGAATTTTGCCTATTATTTCTGTGCTCAAAAAATCCGTGATCGCCACATGGCAGGGGTTGATCTCTCCAGTTGGCGAGCGGTGATCAATTGCTCTGAACCTGTACGCGATGATGGACATCAGATTTTCCTGGAGAAATTCGGTCCATATGGTTTCTCAGAGAAAGCGCTGGCGGTCAGTTATGCGATGGCAGAGAATGTTTTTGCCGTAACCCAAACCAAAATAGACGAACCTTTATATATCGAAGACATAAATCGCGAATTATTGCAAACCCGGAAATTTGCCCTACCAACCTCGGATCGCAATTCATCAGTTAGGATGGTTTCCTGTGGAAAGCCGATACCCAATGTGGAAGTTAAAATCGTTGACCAGAATGGCAACGCCCTCAAAGATCGGCGGGTGGGGGAGATTGCAGTTCAATCCAATTGCATGTTGAAGGAGTATTACCATCGCCCGGATGCTACCGAAGAAACGGTTTTAACTGATGGTTACTTTCTGACAGGCGATTATGGCTACAAGGTGGGGGAGGAATTATTCATCACCGGCAGAAAGAAAGATTTGATCATCGTAGGAGGTAAGAATGTCTATCCCATGGACATCGAACAGCTGGCCATGGAAGTGGATGGCGTCCATCCCGGTCGTGTCAGCGTGTTTGGAATCTATGATGAGGAAAAAGGCACCGAGGATGTCATCTTGGTGGCGGAGGTTGATACCCAGGAAGAGGTCGAACGCCAATGCATCGGTGACCAGATTCGGGCTGTGGTTACGCGGGGCTCAGCGATTGCATTACGACATGTCTACCTGGTAAATCCAGGTTGGATGGTGAAAACCTCCAGCGGGAAGAATTCGAGATATGCCAATCGGGAGAAATATTCGCAGGAAATAAACAGGGGTTAACGAAATTCAATCCATATATCTATTTTCAACAAACATACGCTACAATTAATAGGAGATATCAATCACAAAGGAATCGCCTTGTTCGACATTGGAAAAAAGAAACAGACCGAAAACCAACAAGATCCTTATGCAGAGACCTATTTTCAGGAGCTGCAGTTCATTGATCACCGTAAAAAGCATTGGAGCAAACAGAATGAAGAGGATCCTTTGCAGGTGGTGGTCTTCTGGGTGTTGATACCCATTTTCCTGGCTTCCATTTCGACTACAATTATCATCATTCTTTCGATGTTATTTGAATAATCCGTATTACTTGCGGATGAAAATCAACATGCCTTCACTGCCATAAATATCGGTGGGGATTAATGCTAACAGGTCATATTGTTCGATGAAGCGTGAATCCTGAAACAATCCTAGTCGGCCGTACACTTCCATCAGAACCACAAGCTCAGGCTGCTGATCGATGATCAGATCCGGGGCAACAGCATAATTGGTGACATAATACTTTTCATCCAGAGGATAATAGGATAGTGCTTCAGGAGAGTTGAGACCAACTGTATCCAGAATGCGCGCCTGGGTGAAATAACCAAGTACTCCTACATCCCCGGCTGCCAGGGCGGTATCCGCTGTCAGAAATGGTTGCACGATCTGAGCAGCTTTTTGGTAGAGGAGTTCCAGCTCGAACCACGCCATCCCAGGTGCTGGACGATCCGGTCCGTGATCTGGATGCAATGTCCAGTTCCATAAAAGGTTGGCAAA
>JACZIY010000544.1 GCA_014860845.1 Anaerolineaceae bacterium | reverse complement strand
GTCACGGTCTCGCCATCAGCGAATGCTACTCGATTTCCATCCAGAGAGGTGACCACAGCATCCTGGAAATCTCTTTGAAGTTTGACCTGTAATGAGCCAACATTATCAGCACTGATGGCTTTATCACTTAGCGCCACCAGTGGTGTGGCAGTCGGAATGGTTGTCGCTGTCGCGGTAGGCAGAGGAGTTTTAGTTGCTGTTGGGGCTAAAGTGGCGGTTGCAGTCACTTCTGGTTGAACAACCAGTACCTGAGTCGCCGTGATGGATGGAACTCTTCCTGTAAATTTTGAGTAATTCAAAATTACATAAACCGCTGTCACACATAAAACCGCAATCAGAATAAACAGTCCTGAAACGAGAATGACCATATTACGGTCTTTTTTCTTGCGTCTGCGCTCGAATTCTTCAACACCACTTTGAATGACATGATCCTCAACCAGTTCATCTTCTTGCATTAAGGTTCGAATTCTATCTGTATCTTCTTCGGACACATCTGGTGTATTGATCAAAGTTGGTGCGTCCTCCGTGAAACCTAAATCAAAGGCTGTTAACTCATCGCCCGTATCTTCCAAACCATTTTCGTCTGAGTCAGAAAAGAGGTTTAACAATCGATCTTCTTCATCGCTTTTTTCTAAATCAAATTTAAAATCCTCATCGAATTCAAAGGCTTTTTCTGCAGGAAGATCAATTTTTTCAGCTTGAAATAAAGTGGAAAGATCCGGTTCAAATTCCAACTCTGTTGGTTGAATTTCCTCCATCGGTTCGTCAAAAGAAAAACCAACCGGTTCAGTTTCCTCAATTTTATTATCAACAAACACCTGAGAAGATTCAAGTATTACTTCAGGTTCTCCCTCTTCTTTGAAAGGAGAAATCTCTTCTTCATTTTTTCGTAAATCGATTACCTCATCAAAATCCGAAACCTCTGAAACAATAAATGATCCATCAAATCCAATAATGGCACCTGTATGTCCGGTACGTTCTGGCATCGAGGGATCAAAAGTTTCCCCTTCCTTAAAAGGAGCTACTGAAGGTGCTTGTTCAGCATCCAGATCCATTTTTTCTTGCAGTTTTTCAAGGGCCATTTTTGTGATTTTGCTGTTCGGATTTTCCATCTGACAGGCCAAAAGAACTTTCATTCTGTCATTATCCGAAGAAAGCGTTTCCGCTAACCACATCCAGGCCATTTCATTGGTGGGTTCGTTTCGGATGATATCAAAAATCATCTTGCGCGCTTCATCTAACTTATACGCCCGAATTAAGGCAATTGCTTCATACAACATTTTTGATGACATAGTCGCCTACCCAATCTATATTGATTTGATCTTCATTATTATGCACAATTTTATCATTTTGAGCAAGTTAAGGGCAAAACCATGCTTTCAAAGACTTAACAAATTAAATGCTTTCAGAAAATCGATCAATTCTCTTCCAAAACCAGCAATTTTATCAAAGGGGGGTTGACTCTTTGATTGATTCGGTATAATAACTAGTTATGAACAAATTACTAAAAATCTTCACCATCATTCTTTTGGTGATTTTATTAACATTGCCTGCTCAGAACCATACTATCAAAGCTGCACCACTTCAGTCAGTCACCACAACCGACCTGATAAACCTGATTAACGGATGGAGAACAGCCAATGGGTATCCTGCACTGGTGGTAGACCCAATTTTAATGACAACAGCTTATGACACCGCAGTTTACATGGCAGTGAATGGTTTACGCACCCATATTGGTGATGTCAGTGGTCGCATTACAGCCTATGGATATGGTGGAGGAGCTACAGTATTCGCTACCGAAAATTTTGCCATCGGTCCCTGGACTATTGAGCAAATTGCTGTCGGGTGGAGCGATGAAGCCCATATGTTCCCTGCAACCAATCCCAGTTATTTACATATTGGCGCTGGTGTTTATGAATACGGGGACCGGGTCTGGTATATAGTTCATGCAGCATACACCAGTGGGGCAGCACAATATACCCCCAATCCTACCCAGCTCTTAAATGCCAACACAAGCACACCCTCCGTCTCTCAATTAATTATCCCGGTACAAACAGTTACCCCGAATGAAAATGGTGCGGTTGTGCATGAAGTTTTACCTGGCCAGGCCTTATGGAGTATAGCCATTGCTTATGACACAAAAATCGAAGATTTGATTCGACTCAATAATTTAAATCCTGCTGATCCTACCATTTATGTAGGTGATAAATTATTGATTTTCGAAGCGGTGCGCACACCGGTCAACACCGAAATCTCTCCAACCATTGATCCTTCTCAGGTCACACCTACCACTACAGCCACTATCCGACCTACCCGAACAAAAACTGCCACCCCCAGACCATCGAGTACACGTGCGGTCCTGGCACCATCAACGACACCAGAAAAAATGAAAAACCAGAATGCTGCTTTAAGTGGAATTTTTCAGAATAAAGTTATTGGAGTGATTCTGATCTCAATTTTGGCGTTAGGCATTCTCTTAATCGTCACAGGAAGTTTTGGCAAAAAACCCAGCCCACCGGATCAACAGAAAGAGGAAGATGAATGACAGAGGAGACTGTAAGCCCACCACTGGAAGCTCAAGTTCTCATCGACGACCTGGACAATCCCAAATATTATATAAATCGTGAATTAGGCATGTTGGAGTTCCAGCGTCGCGTTCTGGAAGAAGCCATGGATGAACGCAATCCGCTTTTAGAACGGGTTAAGTTTTTATCGATTCTAGGGTCCAACCTGGATGAATTCTTTATGGTGCGTGTGGGTGGACTGGTGATGCAACGGGATGCGGGTGTTTATTCAACCACCAAAGATGGTCTCACACCTAATCAGCAATTAATCGAAATTCGAAAAATTGCGAATAAATTAATGGTGGAAAGCCGTGATTACTGGCACAATACCCTAACACCCCTTTTGGAAAAGAATGGCATTCATATCCTTTCATACGATCAGCTGACAGAACGACAACGTGAATTTGTGAATGGATATTTCGAAGAGGTAGTTTATCCAACTTTGACACCATTGGCATTCGATCCTGGCCATCCTTTTCCCCATATTTCCAATTTAAGTCTCAATCTGGCTATCTCCATCCAAGATGAGGATCAGGAAGAGCATTTTGCCCGGGTGAAAGTTCCCTCCTCATTACCCCAATTGGTACCCATCAAACGATCCTCTGGTGGTTATCGTCGTGATGGTTCCACCCCCAGACATCATTATTTTATCTGGCTCAGTCACCTGGTAAAGGAGAATATCCAATCGCTTTTTCCGGGAATGAAGATTCTGGAAGTTCATCCATTTCATGTAACCCGCAATGCGGATTTTGAAATTCAGGAATTGGAAGCAGCGGATTTATTAGAAGTAATGGAAGAAAGCGTCAGAAATCGCAGATTTGGCAAAGTTATTCGCTTGATCATAGATAAAAATATGCCCATGCTCATTCAGGATTTATTGGCTCAAAATCTGGATATGGACAAGCGTGACATCTATGCGCTGGATGCTCCTATGAATATGCACAGCCTGATCGATATATATCCCATTGATCTTCCACAATTAAAATATCGCCCCTTTATCCAATCATTCCCTGACCGACTACGCCAAAAAGAAGTCTTTGATGGTAATGCCGTTTTTAGCTCCATTCGTGCTCACGACATTTTCCTGCATCATCCCTATGATTCTTTTCTACCTGTCATAGATTTCCTGCGAGCCGCGGCCCGTGATCCTAATGTTTTGACGATAAAAATGACATTGTATCGGGTAGGGAAAAACTCGCCCATCGTTAAAACTTTATTGGAAGCCCGACGAGATTATGGGAAGCAGGTAGCTGTTCTGGTGGAATTAAAAGCTCGTTTTGACGAGGAAAGTAATATTGGCTGGGCAAGAATGCTGGAGCAGGAAGGGGTCCATGTAACCTATGGATTGGTCGGTTTGAAAACCCATTGCAAAATTGCCCTGGTTGTGCGCAAAGAGGGAGAAAATATCCGCCGATATATGCATCTGGGCACTGGAAATTATCATCATATCACCGCCAATCTCTACGAGGATATGGGGATTTTCACAGCTGATGCGGATATCGGCGCGGATGCAAGCGATGTTTTCAATTACCTTACAGGGTATTCAGCCAAAAAAGAATATCGAAAATTATTGATCGCTCCCATCAACTTACGAGAACGCTTTGAGCAAATGATCGATCGGGAAATTGCCATTCACAAAAAGAAGAAGAATGGATACCTGATTTTTAAAATGAATTCGATTGTTGATCCAGTCATTATTAAAAAGCTCTATCAGGCTTCTCAGGTGGGTGTGAAAGTGGATTTGATACCGCGCGGTATTTGCAGTCTCAAGCCAGGTATTAAAGGTCTGAGTGAAAATATTCGTGTGATCAGTATTCTCGGACGCTTCCTGGAACATAGCCGGGTGTATTACTTCCATAATGATGGCGAAGAAGAGGTTTACCTGGGCAGTGCCGATTTGATGCCACGCAATCTCAATCAACGGGTAGAAATTCTATTCCCGGTGGAGGATAAGGTGTTGGTGCGTCAGATTCGCAAAAATATCCTCGAGCTTTATTTATCTGATAACGTGAAAGCACGTTTGATGAAATCAGATGGCACCTACACGCGCCTTAAGCCTCATTCTTCCCGAAATAAAAAGAATGCTCAGCAAATTTTCATTGAGCGCGCCAATCGTAAGAATCAAACTTCTTCCTAAATAAAAGAGAGGTACTATGGCAGTCATACCTGTTTCAACTCACTATGTTCCCGACCCCAACCGTTACCAATCCATCGAATACCGACGTTGTGGTCGCAGTGGCATTCAACTTCCTTTGATCTCATTGGGATTATGGCACAATTTTGGTGGTGTGGATTCGATTGAAAATTGTCGGTCTATGTTGCGCACGGCTTTTGATTTGGGAATCACTCATTTCGATCTGGCAAATAATTATGGTCCTCCTCCTGGTAGCGCAGAAGAAACATTTGGAAAAATATTAATCAAAGATTTTCTACCTTACAGAGATGAATTAATTATCTCCAGTAAAGCTGGTTATTGGATGTGGAATGGACCTTATGGGGAATGGGGATCACGAAAATACCTTGTATCCAGCCTGGATCAGAGCCTGAAACGCATGGGGCTGGATTATGTTGATATCTTCTATCACCACCGCCCTGATCCCGACACTCCTTTGGAAGAAACCATGGGCGCTCTGGACTATATTGTTCGTAGCGGACGGGCACTTTATGTAGGTATTTCTAATTATCGTCCAAAAGAAGCTCGGTTAGCCATTCAAATTCTGAAACAATTAGGAACCCCTTGTCTAATCCATCAACCCAATTACAATATGTTTGATCGCTGGATTGAAAAGGAACTGTTGAATGTGCTTGATGAGGAGGGAGTGGGATGTATTGTTTTCTCCCCTCTTGCGCAGGGAATGCTGACAGACAAATATTTACATGGTATTCCAGCAGACTCAAGGGCAGGCAAACCTGAGACTTTTTTGAAACCAGATAATATCACGGATCAGATCCTGGAAAAAGTGAACCAACTTAACCGGATCGCTGGTGAGTTAAACCTGAGCCTGGCGCAGTTAGCCATCAATTGGACATTGCGACTAAGGGCTGTTACTTCTGCACTCATTGGTGCATCCCGCCCTTCCCAAATTGAGGAAATTGTGGCTGGTGTCGCGCATCCGGTTCTATCTAATGATGTTCTTGAAAAAATTGAAGTAATTTTATCTGCATAAATGATAAATCATTCCAT
>JACZIY010000543.1 GCA_014860845.1 Anaerolineaceae bacterium | reverse complement strand
TTGATGGCAGGGCGCGGTTGGTAGGCAAGATGCGCATTGGTATTTTAGCCTTACAGGGTGCCTTTATTGAGCATGAAAAGATGCTGCATGACCTGGGTGTGGAGACACAACAGGTTCGTCTCAGTCAGCACCTGAACGGTTTGGATGGTTTGATCATTCCAGGCGGCGAATCCACCACCATAGCAAAACTGGCTGTCGATTTTGGATTATTTGACGACTTGAAAGCCTTCGCATCCGAGCATCCCGTTTGGGGCACCTGTGCCGGGGCAATCCTGCTGGCAAAGGATGACCAATCCAACCCGCCCAGATTAGACGTGATGGACATTCAAATCGTCCGGAATGCGTTTGGCCGTCAGTTGGATAGTTTTCAGGCTGATTTGCACGTGCTCTCTCTGGCACACTTAAATGGAAGCAACCCAACCTTTCCAGCTGTCTTTATCCGTGCGCCCATCATCAAAGCGGTTGGAAAAAAGGTTGAGATTCTGGCTCAAATCGGGTTTGATAAAATTGTGGCTGCCAGGCAGGGTCACTTGCTGGCAACGGTATTCCACCCGGAACTGACCAACGACGACCGCTTCCATCGTTACTTTTTGGAGATGATCCCATCGAAGTAAGACCTTTTGGCTGGTTAGATTTACTGCATATCTGGCGCTATCGTAATCAGATTCTATGTACCGACAGCATATTGGGTTTGACCCATGGCAATCCGATAGGTAGTTCTGCCATGCTGGGTCAATTACGCATGGATTACAGCAGTTACAGCGGCATTGCGCGTCCCGGGAAGGGTTTGGCTCCATTTATTGGTCAGATCAATTTCAATCCAGGTGATCAGAACGCTCACCTAACTTTTTTAGCTCCTGAATCCAATTTGATGGACCGTGCTTTGCTGGCACTTTTGGATCACCTATCCTGGGAAAGCGGTGGTCGTGGTGCACTGCGATTACTGGCAGAAATCAACGAGGATGCGTCCGTTTTTGAGATGTTGCGCCTTTCCGGGTTCAGTGTATATGGCAGGCAGCAAGTTTGGCGTTTTATAGATCATCCGACCAATGGAGAAAAAAACCAGGTCTGGCGTTCCTTTCAACAGATCGACCAGCATAACCTGAACAATCTTTATCACGCTGTGGTACCACCCCTGGTGCAGGGAGCCGAAGCCATGGATAAAAGACCTGTCCAGGGTTATGTCTATTATGCTGATTCTGATTTACTCGCCTTTGTGGAGGTTACCAATGGTCCAAAAGGAATCTTTTTGACGCCGGTTATCCATCCCAACATTCGTGAACCCGAGGAATTACTGGCAGGATTATTCAGGTTGATGAATTCCTTCAATGGACGTCCATTGTATCTGGCTGTGCGGGATTATCAATCCTGGTTGAATTCTGCAGCAGAGAGCCTGGGAGGAAAACCTGGCAATCGCAAAATTTTGTTGGTGAAACATCTCATCAATAAACAGCGTGTCAGCGTTCCAGCTACCATTCGTAAAGTCCTGGAAGCACATGGCACAGAGACTACATCTCCAATCGTGCATAACTCAACAAAAAAATGAAACTCATTTCATCAAATCGAGATAAGCGGGTGTTTTGGACGGTATTCACCGTCCAAAACACCCTGACCACGAAGATGAAAAGGTACATTTGAAACTTCTAATGATATAATCGCATCAAATAAACAGACGGGTTAATGTCATTCTTAGAATGACCAGTTATGATGTTTGTTAGCTTGGACTTTGTCTTGAAATTGTAACAGGTGGAAATACCTGATAATCGAATAAACAACAGGATTTTATTAGGACGAATGAAACAAAGAAAAATTACAGATGATCTGCAAGCGCTGATGGAGGTTTTACCTCTGGAAATCGCTAAAGCATTGGATGAAGCAGATAACAGCGACAATTTAATAGAGATTGTGATGGACCTGGGTCGCACACCCAAAGCCCGATTTGTGAATGACGAAGTACCCCTCTCCGAACACGAAGTAACCCATGAGGATATTGATTATGTGGTCACCCGCATTGGAGATTTTGATGCCGATAATCGTGCCGGATTGGAACGTACCCTGCATCGTATTTCGGGTATTCGCAACCGCCGTGGACAGGTAGTAGGTCTGACCTGCCGTGTGGGTCGCGCGGTTTATGGCACCATTGATATCATTCAGGATTTAATCGAATCCGAGAAAAGTGTCTTGCTCCTGGGTAAACCAGGTATCGGAAAAACCACCATGCTGCGTGAAGCTGCCCGCATCCTGGCAGAGAAGAAACGGGTGGTCATCGTGGATACGTCCAATGAAATTGGTGGCGATGGTGATGTTCCACACCCAGCCGTGGGGATGGCACGTCGCATGCAGGTTGCTAAACCCTCCTTACAACACGAAGTCATGATTGAGGCGGTTGAGAATCACAACCCTGAAGTAATCGTGATTGATGAGATCGGCCGCGAATTGGAAGCGCTGGCAGCCCGTACCATTGCCGAACGTGGTGTGCAATTGATCGCTACCGCACATGGCCGCACCCTTGAGAATCTGCTGTTGAACCCGACACTATCCGATCTGATCGGCGGTATCGAATCGGTGACACTGTCAGATGAAGAAGCCCGCCGGCGTGGCACCCAGAAGACTGTGCTTGAACGCCGCTCTCCACCAACCTTTGATGTGCTGGTTGAGATCCAGGAGCGCAACCGCATGGCAATTCACCCGGATGTCTCCGAAGCGGTTGATTCGCTATTACGTGGTTATCCAATGCCGCCTGAAGTTCGGTATCGCAACGAAAACAATGAAATCAAGATTGAAAAATTACCCGCGCCATCCATCACAAACCGTGGTGCGATGTCACAGGGAATGCGCCGCACAAGTGAAAATGGACGTTCTGCCACGCAACCGCGTCCGGCATATGCACCGTCGCCATCTCAACCAGTCATGCCCATCAATAACGATCC
>JACZIY010000542.1 GCA_014860845.1 Anaerolineaceae bacterium | reverse complement strand
GTTTATATTCGATTGGTGCATACGTTCTTCTGAGTACTTTTGGATTCATTTTTCCAGGTCAATTTTCTGGGATTGGGTATGGGATAAACACTTACTTCAACAGTTGGTCAAAACTATCGATCATAAACTTATCAGACCAGGTTCGGGGATTGTTATTTTATGAAATTGCAGCAATCCTATTTGGTTTGATCGGGATTATTTTTATCATTCGTAAAAATCAGATTGCCGGGTTATTCATTACGGGTTTGATTACTTTCAGTATTGTTCAAATTGTTCTGATGAGCGAGAAAACGATTGTTATGAATGCAATCATTGTCTTCTCGTTAATGATTGCAGGATCATTTTTTGTGAACCAATTTATTTACATTCCAGGTCAGCTAAAATTGAAAATCATCATTGTGACTTTGATTGCTCTGGCAATTTTATTCTTTATCAGTCTAGCGTTTATGAGCATGTTTGCAAATTCATATCAGGGAGAACAGGAAAATACACTGCGAATATTTTTTATTATTGCCGGTTTTGCATTGATTATCGGTGCAGGCTTACTGGCTGGGTGGGCTATCAGCTGGGAAATAGCTGGTAAAAGTTTCTTACTACTTTCTATTTCTTATTTATTAATTTTTACCATATCGGCTTCAGTTAACGCATCTGGACTGCGAAACCCTTATCAAAATGAAATTCTCAGTATCAATCCAGTACCCATAGAACATGACTTATTAATCCAAACTTTGGAAAATTATTCTGAATGGAATTATGGAGACAAAAAATCTATAAACATCCATATTCTGGGGGATCAACCACCATCCATGTATTGGGCTTTAAGAAATTTTGAAAATATTTCGAAGGGGGATGTTATACCTTTGGATCAGGAGATTGACGCCATCATCAGCAATGCTGATCAGAATCTGGTACAGGCTGATTCATTTAGAGGACAGGATATTTTGTGGACATCGAAACCTGCCTGGGGTTCAATGAGTGCCAACGAAACTACTCAGTGGTTATTAACCAGGCGAGCTCCCCAGGATATGCTTTTTCAAAAATCAATCATTATCTGGATACGTAATAGTTTGTTTCCAGGTGCTGATTCTCAATAAATACAAGGAGATATATGGAAAAAAAATCATTTACGATCACAATGGATGGTCCAGCTGCTTCCGGGAAATCAACATTAGGAGAGCGGTTAGCACAATCTTTGGATTTTATGTATCTGGATACAGGGGTCATGTATCGGGCAGTAACATTAGCGGTATTAAAGAAAAATGTTGATGTAAATGATGAAGGTCTGGTTACCAAAGTTGCTGAAGAAATGGATCTTGATATTCATCCAGCGACAATTGATGATGGCCGCAGCAATGATGTAATTCTCGAGCAGGAAGATGTCACCTGGGAAATTCGATTACCCGATGTAGAAGCACATGTCTCACAAGTTTCTGCCTATAAAGGAGTGCGTGTAGCAATGACAAAGAAACAACGAGAGATTGGAAATCGAGGGGGTATCGTAATGGTCGGCAGAGACATAGGCACGGTTGTATTACCCGACGCTGAAATCAAGTTATATCTGGATGCATCTGTTGAAGAACGTGCAAAACGCCGGTATCTGGAATTAATCAATCGCGGAAAACAAGCGACTTATGAGAGCGTGCTGGATGATCTAAAGCGCAGAGATAAAATCGATTCTTCTCGAGCAATAGCTCCATTACGTCCAGCTGAGGATGCCATCATGATTGATTCAGATCACATGAATGCTGAAGAAGTTTTCCAGTATATTTTTAAGTTGGTAAAAGAGAAAAAGAATTTTCAAGTATAGGCGGAAATTTTCTTTAAAATTACCAATAACAATTCAATTCACGATGATCCATTTGATCAGGAAGGAATCAAAATGTGCGACACTTTTGTTCTAATGCCAGATTATACAGAAAATAATAAATTTTACTTTGGAAAAAATTCCGACCGTGATCCGAATGAGGCTCATGAAGTATTAATTGTGCCTGAAAAACAATATGAAAAAGGTGAATTATTAAAATGCACTTATATAACGATTCCTCAGGTGGAAAAGACGAACAAAGTTCTCTTGTGTAAACCTGTATGGATTTGGGGTGCCGAAATGGGTGTGAACGAACACGGTGTTGTTATTGGAAATGCAGCTGTTTTTTCAAAAATTCCTGCAGGAAAAGAACCTGGTTTAATCGGGATGGATTATCTACGCTTGGGACTTGAGCGAGGGAATAATGCCAGAGAGGCATTGAATGTTATAACAGAATTATTGGAAGAATATGGTCAATCTGGCAATTGTGGTTTTATGCATCCATTTTATTACCACAACAGCTTCATTATTGCAGATAAACATGAAGCTTGGAAATTAGAAACAGTAGATAAACATTGGATCGCAATAAAAATAGATGGATTTGGAGCAATCTCCAATGGTTACTCCATTGAAGATAAATGGGACTTAATTTCCCCAAATTTTATTTCAAAAGCAAAAGAAAAAGGCTGGATTAAGAAGGAAAGTGAATTTAATTTTCGTGAATCAATCTCTGATTGGCTGATAACCACTTTTAGTGATTCAAAACAACGCCGTTCCTGTTCAATAAGAAAAATAAATGAAACAGGTCCAAAGACTGAGATTGAAGACATATTTGATACACTAAGAAGTCACAGGGATGAAGATAATTTTCGACCAGATAAAGGAATTACCGGGGCAGATCTCTGTATGCACTCTGGATTTGGTCCTATACGTGTCAGTCAAACTACCGGGTCAATGGTTGTTGAACAAGATGATGAACGATTAATCGTATGGGTAACTGGTTCTTCAGCGCCATGTCTCAGTATTTTTAAACCTTTGTCTTTGGATCAGGAAATGAATTATTTTGGCCAACCCCCCGAATTAGAATACGATAGTCAATCTTATTGGTGGCAACAGGAAAGAATTCATCGAAAGATTTTGCAAAATTATCCTGCGCTAAGTCATGAATATATACAAGATATGAAGGTTCTTGAGAAAATTTTTATCAGCAGGATGAAAAAATATAAAGGTCAAATTGAGCTGATTGCGGATTGTTTTGATGATGCTTTTACTTTACAAACAAAGTGGATTAATAAATTTCAAGATGAGGGTAGCATAGACAAAACCAACATTCTTTACAGATACACCTGGAAGAAAAATAATCAATTAGCGAAAATGCCTTAAGAGGGTACAGCAATGCTATAATTTTTATAGTTGGTTTTTGGAAAACGATGCCTATTTCTTACACTGCCCTCTTTCCCTCAAGGCCCTATATCACCCCGCCGAAAGATTTTCTTGGTTTCGCTGCGTGGTTTGTATTTTTATTTCTGATCATTCTTGTTGTGAAGAGAATTTGGCAACCGCTTCCAAGCCGGCAACAGAAAAATTGGTGGCTTTTTTATGGGCTGGCAATCCTTACTCCATTTTTGGTTATTCTTGGTGGAATTGAATTTGATAACTTAAACCCCGGGATTATTGCATCTGGTTTAATTTTGTTTCTGTTTGTCACAATACCTTGGCAGATCGCAGCAGGATTTTTTGGTTTATTTCCTGCGATAATCATTGGACTTATCAGTGGAATATCCATGGCCTGGTGGGGGACGCATAATATTTTTACCATTGTGGAAACAATTGGAATGGCTGTGTTATTTGCTTTTCTCGTTCGTCAAAAATATCGAACAAAAATGTTTGGTTTATTAAGAATTCCTGTTGTTGCAGCAATTTTCACTGGATTAATATTTATACCGATTTTCATTCTGGATCAAACCCTGAATTCGAGTGGATCTTTGGCTGTACGTCTCGATTATGGTTTGACACAAACATTAATCCTTTCAATTTTTAGATTTTTAGAACTTTTGGTGGGAGGATTGTTTTGTAGTGCATTTTACATATCAAAACATAAATTATGGTATACCCCAAAATATGTATCACCCACGCCAATGGAGAAGCGGATAGAGTATCGATTTTTAATGACCACTTTACCAGTCATTCTATTTGTGGTTCTATTTGTTGTTTATGTCGATTGGAAAGTGGCCAGTAATGCAGCCAAAGATTTGGTGGAATCCAGACTGAAGGTCACCACTGAAATTGCCTCTGAGAGTTTGCCATATTTTTTTGAATCAGGACAGAATTTAATAATCAGTCTGGCAGATGAAAATCTTTTGCAACAGAATGTTGATGTATGGGCAGACTTGTCGGAAAAGATTCAGGTTATACCGTTTTTCTCGCAATTATTTTTATTTGATCAAAATGGTAATCCTAAGGATGGCTACCCTATTCGAGATGTTGATCAACTTCAATTATCAATGGAAGAAAGAACCGGGATTGATCTTGCATTAAAAGGAGTGCATTTCCAGATTTATACTTCCCCACCAAAAATATCAGATAAATCTGTTCTGATCACTTTTATTACATCCATTACGGATAATCAAGGGAGTCCGATTGGTGTACTTATTGGCAGGACTGATTTTCTTACTAACCCATACGTGCAACCCACCATATCTACATTAAATAATTTCACAAAATCTCTTGGTGAAAGTGTTATTTTGGATGACCAAAGAAGAATTATCTTCCATTCGAATATGAACCCACAGTTATTGTGGTCTACGTATCCACAAGAAATACCCATTACGGCAAATTTATTTGAAAATTCCTCCATAAGTGGTGGTCAGCAATTGGTTTACCATCAACCACTCACAGGCAGGTCTTGGTCAGTTCTGGTAGGTTTGCCATCCACGGAAGTTCAAGAGCTTGCCTTAAAAATTGCAGCCCCGTTATTAGGCGTATTGGGATTGGTGATCATATTGGTAGTTTTAGCTTTACGTTTAGGAATCAAACCCATCACCAAATCTGTCAGATCTCTCTCACACCAGGCAGCACTCATCTCACAAGGTAATTTAGATAATCCGATGAGTATTAACAGTGTTGATGAATTAGGGCAATTAGCATATTCATTTGAACAAATGCGTATTCGGTTAAGAGATCGATTGGAAGAGCTGAAGCAACTTTTATTTTCCAGTCAGAACGTGTCCAAACATCTAGATATTCATGCAGCCATTCAACCCATTTTACAAGCGATGATGGGACAAGATGCGTCACATGCTCGAGCAATTCTTATTCGGCAGGTAACTGCTGATCAACTTTCTTCTCCATTTTTATCCATTGGAATTGGCCAGGAAAACGAAGCCACGAATGCATTAGACCGGCAATTATTTGAGATGATGCGGCAACAGGATGTACTTCCAATTCCAAATTTATCTAGATTTAAAAGGTTTGTAATTCCAGGAAGTGTGATACCAGGTGCAATTTTATCAATCGCTCTTTCCCATGAGAATCAATATTTCGGTGTGATCTGGTTGGCTTATAACACCGCCAGAACGTTCAAAGACGAGGAAATCAGGTATTTTAAAACACTTGCCAGCCAGGCGGCTATGGCTGCTGCAAATGCGCAGTTATATGCAACAGCAGAATTAGGCCGGCAGCGATTCGAAGCCGTATTGAATTCCACCCCTGATCCTGTGATGGTATTTGATGATGCCAATTATTTAATTCTTATCAATCCAGCCGCGAAACAATTAGGTGGCCTGTTTAAAGAAACTACACCTGGATTGAAGATGGATGCAGTCATTGAACATGAAGATTTGTTAGAATTATTACAGAAAGACACAATTAATCGGGATACATCCAGGGAAATCCAATTATCCAATCGACGCGTTTTTTTCACTACTGTTTCTCCAGTGATTCGCAATGATCAATTAGTAGGAAAAGTGTGCTTATTGAGAGACATCACCCAATTTAAGGAGGTTGATACATTTAAATCAGATATTGTTTCGACAGTCAGTCATGACCTTAGATCACCACTAACGTTGATGCGGGGATATGCTTCCATGTTGCAAATGGTGGGTGAGATCAACGAACAACAACGCTCTTATATTGCTAAAATTGTTTCTGGTGTGGATAGTATGTCGAAACTGGTAAATAATTTACTGGATTTGGGAAGAATTGAAGCAGGTATTGGTTTAAAGCTGGAAAGAACAAACCCCATCAGTCTGGCAGAACAAGTAGTTCTTGAATTACAACCTCATGCAAACCAAAAGAATATCGAATTAATTTTAGAATATTCAATTCATCGTGATACATATATTGAAGCAGATTCTGCTTTGGTTCAACAAGCACTTTACAATGTCGTTGAAAACGCATTAAAATACAATTCTTTAGGTGGCACCGTAAAAGTTAATGTGAGTTCCAATGAAATTCATGCAATGTTTGAAATAACCGATAATGGCATTGGGATTGCGCCAATCGATTTGCCACATTTATTTGAGAAATTTTATCGAAGTGGAAGACGGGAGGCTTATAATCAGCGGGGAACTGGATTAGGGCTTGCCATTGTTAAATCGATTATTGAAAAACATAACGGAAAGGTTTGGGTCGAGAGCAAATTAGGTCGAGGAAGTAGTTTTTACCTGCAATTGCCAATAAGACAGGGAGAATGAAAAAATTACTGAAAATTGGGTGAAAATCATAGAATATTGGTCTAAAAATGAGCATTGAAATGATTTTATTTGTGATATAATATTTGTTTGCATGTATATGGTTTTTTGTTGTTGATTTTTGAGGTAAGCGGAGAAATCTATCTACCGCTTATCTTTGTTGTTTTCAGGGTCATTTATAAGGAGGCTTTTTAGTGGAAACCAAGAGTCTTGTCGCATTACGTATCAGTCTTGCTTCACCAGAAACTATTCGTAGTTGGTCATATGGTGAAGTACTCAAGCCAGAAACAATTAACTATCGCCGACTTCGGCCAGAAAAAGATGGTTTATTTTGTGAGGCTATTTTCGGTCCAACCCGAGATTATCAATGTTATTGTGGAAAATACAAAAATCCACGTTACAAAGGTATTGTTTGTGATAAGTGTGGTGTAGAAGTCACACGTTCAGCCGTTCGTAGAGAACGGATGGGGCACATTGAATTAGCTGCTCCAGTTGCTCATATCTGGTATACACGTAGAATTCCTTCTTATTTAGGTTTGTTACTTGATATTTCCAGAAGAAATCTTGATCGCGTTTTATATTTTGCTCAATACATCGTAACGTTTGTTGATGAAGATGCAAGACAAAAAGCATTAAAACGCTTGGAAGATGAAATTAGTTTTTCAGAACGAGAACAAGCGACACAAATTAACGCCAGGATTCTGGAAGTTAAACAAGCACGTGATCGGAAAAATGAAGAATTAAAGAAACAACAAAAAGAAATTCAGGATCGTCGCGAAGAGCAAATTGCAAATCTATTAGCTCCTGTCATGCGTGATGGTCAAACACTCGAACGGGAACTACAAGAAAAAATTGGGAATGTAGCCAGAACTGATATATTGTTCGCAAAAATCAATAACATAGTGATTGTTAAAGCTGGTGAGACAATTTCCAATCAACATATAAGCATGGTTCAAAAAGCTGTTAAAGAGCATCTTGAAGAACTGGAAAATCAGACTCGTGATCAGATTGTTCGTGATATCGAGATGATCAAGATGGAAATCGATCAAGTGAAAGCACAAGCCGATCTTGAAATGGAATCTTTGAGAAATAATCTTGAAGATCAATCGACTGTTTCACAGAATCAAAATTCCCGTCTTCGTGATGAATTACAGGATTTGAAACCATTCACATTCTTAAGTGAAACACGTTACCGTGAATTAAAACAACGCTGGGGACAGGTCTTCAGAGCCGATATGGGTGCTGAAGCATATTATGACATTCTCAAACGTCTTGATCTTGATAAATTATCCGAAGAATTATGGGTAGAAGTACGCACATCCAAGAGCAAACAAAAAAGAAAAAAGGCTACCACTCGTTTGAAAGTAGTGGAAGCTTTCAGACGATCCAAAAATCGTGCTGAATGGATGATTATGACCGTCTTGCCTGTTATTCCTCCGGACCTTCGACCAATGGTTCAATTGGATGGTGGGCGATTTGCGACATCTGACTTGAATGATCTTTATCGACGTGTCATTAACCGCAATAATCGTCTAAAACGACTTTTAGAATTAGGTGCTCCAGATGTTATCGTACGTAATGAAAAACGTATGTTACAGGAAGCTGTAGATTCATTGATTGATAATTCTCAGCGTGGAAAAGCTTTATCCCGTCGTGGTCGTCGTGAATTGAAATCCTTGAGCGATATGTTAAAAGGGAAAAAAGGACGTTTCCGCCGCAACCTGTTAGGAAAACGTGTTGATTATTCAGGACGTTCGGTCATCGTAGTTGGACCTACACTCAAGCTTTACCAATGCGGATTACCTAAGAATATGGCTTTGGAACTTTACAGACCCTTTGTAATTTCACGTCTAGTGCATCATGGTTATGCAGCTAACGTGAAAGGCGCACGTCGTTTCATAGAAAGAAACAGACCAGAAGTTTGGGAAGTATTAGAAGAAGTAATTCGTGAACGCCCGGTTTTATTGAATCGTGCTCCAACGTTACATCGCCTTGGTATTCAAGCATTTGAGCCAATTCTTATCGAAGGCAGCGCAATCCAGTTACACCCATTGGTGACCACTGCTTTCAATGCTGACTTTGACGGTGATCAAATGGCTGTTCACGTACCATTATCTGATAAGGCGGTTTGGGAAGCTAGAAACTTAATGCTTTCTTCCAAGAACTTATTAAAACCTGCAGATGGAGAACCGATCGTCAGTCCTGCCAAAGATATGGTTTTGGGCGTTTACTATTTGACCAATTTTGATAATTTGCAACACAAAGGTGATGGCAGAATCTTTGCTAGCATGGATGAAGCAGAATTAGCTTATACACTGGATCAGGTTGAAGTACACTCCAAGGTTAAATTGCAGACGGAAACCTGGTATGATGAAAAAGGCATTCGTCTGGAAAGTCCCCGCAAGGCAATTATTGACACTACCATTGGAAGAATATTATTCAATCGGATTCTTCCGGAGAAAGTTACGTATATTAACCGTGAATTGGAAAAAGGTGGTGTAAAAGATCTGATTGCTGAAGTATATGAAGTTTATGGAGAGGAAACCACCACCAGAACAGCTGACAATATCAAAGACATTGGATTTGAGTTTGCAATGCGTTCTGGATCAACCCTTGCAGTAGCAGATATCTCGATGCCTATTCAAAAGTCTGAGATTTTAGCAAAAGCCCAAGGTGAAGTTGAAGGTGTTCAACGATCATTCCGACGTGGTTTACTTACCGAACAAGAACGAAATGAACGCGAAATTGAAATTTGGCAAAAGACAACCAAAGATGTAGCCACTGCAGTACGAGACAATATGGATCCCAACGGTAATCTCTCAACCATGGCTAATTCTGGCGCAACAAAAGGTGGATTTGGTCCAATTTCTCAGTTGGCAGGCA
Organism: Anaerolineaceae bacterium; assembly: GCA_014860845.1. The sequence goes on along the minus strand of JACZIY010000542.1, from coordinate 1,570 downwards.
TGCGTGGTCTTATGGCTGACCCTGCTGGACGAATTATTCGTCTTCCCATCCAATCAAACTTCCGTGAAGGGCTTACAGCACTCGAGTATTTTATTTCGACACACGGTGCCCGAAAAGGTCTTGCTGATACCGCCTTACGTACAGCGGATGCTGGTTACCTGACTCGGCGTCTGGTTGATATTGCCCAGGACGTGATTATCAACGAACATGACTGCGGTACTGATTCTGGTATATACATGCGCGAATCGGATGATGTTGCCGGGCAGCCATTTGGAACCCGATTATATGGTCGTGTGGTTGCTAAAAGGATTGTTGATCCAGAAACAGGTGAAGTGGTTGTTGAACATAACGACATCCTGGATCATGATCGAATTCGCAAAATTGAAAAACATGGTATCAAAGAAGTCAAAGTGCGCTCTCCAATGACCTGTGAATTAATTCATGGTATTTGCGCAACCTGTTACGGTATGGATTTAGGTAGAGGAAAAATTGTTGAGCTAGGCTCAGCAGTTGGTACCGTGGCTGCACAATCCATCGGTGAACCTGGCACACAATTGACTCTGCGGACATTCCACACGGGTGGTGTTGCAGCAGGTGGCGATATCACAACCGGTCTACCTCGTGTAGAGGAGTTGTTTGAAGCTCGTCGCGCACCTAAGGGTGAAGCTGTTGTCAGTCAGATTTCTGGTGTTGCTCAAATTCTTCAAAGTGATCGCTATAGTGAACAGCGAATGGTGCGAGTTGAACATAGCGAAATGCTGAGTGATACCTATGATGTTCCTGAAGAGTGGACTATCCGTGTCTCAGATGAAGATACTGTTTCTTTAGGTGATACACTGGCAACATTAAGTGACTCTGAAATCTCAGCACAACATGCTGGTCGGATTCGGGTTGAAGATAAAAAAGTCATTGTCAGTTATGAACAACGTGACATGGAAGAGTACGAGATTCCAACCACTTCAAGAATCATGGTAAAAGATGGCGAGCATGTTGAAGCCGGACAACCACTAACAGAAGGTTCCTTGAATCCTCATACTGTGTTGAAAATCAAAGGTCGCGATGCTTGTATGATGTATTTGCTGGTGGAAATTCAGAAAGTTTATCGTGCTCAGGGTCAAAATATCAATGACAAGCACTTCGAAGTAATCATTCGCAAAATGTTAGGTCGAGTTCAGGTCATACGCGCTGGAGATTCACCCTACTTACCGATGGATCTTGTGGACCGCTTAGAAATTCAACATATCAATGATCGTTTACAGGCAGAAGGAAAAGTTCCTGCCAAGTATTCAGAGGTGCTTTTAGGTGTTACAAAAGCTTCACTGAGCACAGATTCATTCCTTTCTGCAGCCTCATTCCAACACACCATCAAAGTTCTATCACATGCTGCTATTGCAGGGGAACAGGATCCTTTGTTTGGCCTCAAGGAAAACGTTATTATTGGTAAGTTAATTCCAGCTGGTTCTGGATTTACTCATGGACGCTTTTCAGAGACTGAAGATGGTAATCTTGAATCAATCGTTAAAATGGAAGATTATTCTTCATTGACTGCTGAAGAATAAATTTAATATTC
>JACZIY010000541.1 GCA_014860845.1 Anaerolineaceae bacterium | reverse complement strand
TGACAATATCATCGCGCGTCATCCCAGTCTGGGAAAATTCTTGCGGGGGATTCTGCAATTTTTAGAAAAAACACCGTTCCAGGTGTTAGGTTTATCGCATTTCTGGGTGGTTGAAAAACTGGATTAATCAAATACAAAATGATAGTTTTGACATTTTCATGCCCGGGCAGATCCTGGACCGTGTGAATATCGTAATTAGCCTCAATTCAATGAGTGATAAAGGTGTAGCGAAAGGTGTGAGAACTGACTGGTTTGTTAATCTTTACCTATTTTGTTGCTGTCTTGAATGCCCGTTGTTGACCGCTGGCATCTAATATAACATAAGGAAAAAACCTTTTACTGTCGGTGGATAATTTTTGTATCGATCAGTATAAATAAATAGTTGGCCGGAAGCACACCGGCCTGGTACCTTCTCGTTAGCGAGTAAGTGCACGATGTCTGGAGGCTGCATGTCCAATCAATCCCTTCTAGATCGTCTGTTCACCGCAGGAGACGCCGGCGATCTCGATGCATTCGATCAGTACCTGCACGACGACGTGGTTGTGCATGCGCCTGCCGAGCTTTCAACGGTCGGACTCGATAGCGAACGTGAGTCGTGGCGCAAGGCTAGGTCGTCGATGCTGGACCTTCACCACCAGTTCATCGATGTCTTCTCCAACCCCACCGCTGAGGCTATGCGCTGTGTTGTCACCGGCACAATGCGCGGATCGTATGGCGAGTTCTCCTCGGAGGGGAACTCGTTCAGGGTGGATCAGGCTGTGTTTGCGCATGTTAGAGACGGCAAGATAACGGAGCTTTGGGAGATCGTCGATAATGGGGCTCTCCGTGATCAGCTTGGTGAGGCAGGCAGGTAGGCGAGTGGGGCTCCGGTTAACCAGGCCTTACAGCGGAAGCCAAAAGCAGAAGGTTTGCTCGTTTTATTGATGAAATACTAGTTTATTTCGACTCATTCACACGAAAATCATAAATACCATGATCCACTGGGTATTCCTGGGCACACTTCTGGCAAGTGAGAAGCGGTGGTGTATCATCCAATGCCGTATCACATAGCGGGCATTTGAAGAATGAACCTGGTAGCGCAGTCTGATCAGAACCGACCGCGAGATTGCGGCTGAACACGCTCGGGCTGAGTTGCCAGGCATCACCGGTTAGTTGTGCCATGCTATCCATCCACACCAGAATTTTCAGTGGAATGATCTTTTTGAATAAACCCATGCGATAATGGGATACAGTTAACTGTCGTTGTATTTCAAATCCATTGTCCTGCAGCCAGGTTTTAACCGCTCGCGGGTGAAAATTAAAATTCAAGGCTGCGAACTCCACCGGTTCAGGCGAGAAGGGATTCCATTTTTGTTTGCCCAATAAATATCGCAGAATCGCTTTCAGATTCTGTTTATTGGCGTATTCCAGGATAAAAACAGCATTTTCCTGAACCACCGCTCGTACCTGTTGCAAGGCCTTTGGGGCATCTGCCATGTGATGCAAGGTGCGGATCATCGTAGCCCCATCAAATAAACCAGACACAAAAGGCAAGCGATACACATCTGCAGCTACATAGATATATTGTTCACCAGTCCCCAAACGCAATTGCGCCTGTTGAAGTTGGGTTTTTGAGTAGTCCAGCAGAACAACCCGTTCATAACCAGCATAGCGCGGCGTGTTGCGTCCTGCACCGGCGCCTAATTCCAATAATAATTTTCCACGGTTGGGGAGTAAACGCTTTAGAGCAACCGCTTCGACAGCATCCTCATAAGCGCGATCCGCCTGATCCCAGAAGCTGGTTTGGTAATCGGAGCCTTCATAATCGCAAATGGGTGGTTTTTCACTCATGATCAAGCTAACCTTCAATAAAAATGTCCAGGTAGGGTTCCCAGCGGCACCCAGAGGTACCTCCTTATCGCTGCTTCCTCTCGGACCTGACGAAGTTCGAAAGTTTCTGCCGCGCCGGCCCCACCCGGACGCCTAAAGGATACCGCATCGAAGTCAGAACGTCAAGAAAACAACCTATTAAACCTGGTTTCTAACAATTGTTTCAAATCGGTAATATATGGTTTCCAGCAGAATAAATAAATAACGGATGAATGTAATCCTGGAATAATGACTAATTCTATTTACAATCTCAGAAAATAAGTGTATTATATGTCTCAACATAACATTTTAATACATATTTTTAGGTAAACAATAACATGAATGATAGTCAGGAAATGTATCTGGTGGTTATAGCCCAGGCAAATGAAGATGGTATCAATCCCGTCTCGGTAAATCATCTGGCAGAACGGTTAAAAGTGCAACCGGTGTCCGCTAACCAGATGATCAAGAAGCTGGAAGAAACCGATTTAATTTGCTATACCCCCTATAAAGGTGTTGAATTATCCCCAACCGGTCGGCGTGAAGCAGCCCGCCTTTTGCGCAATCGCCGTATGTGGGAGGTGTTCCTGGTGGAACATCTTGGATACCCACCTCTCGAAGCGGATGCGATTGCCTGTCAACTGGAACATATTGTTTCCGATGAAATGGTCGAAAAATTATCATCTTTTCTGGGTACCCCGAAAACTTCTCCTCTGGGCAAACCCATTCCTTCCAATCCAATTGCTCAACCGGATAAACCTGTTCTGGATGCGCCTTTATCCATGAGCAATGCCGGTGAGGAGGTCATCGTCACTTCCATTCATACAGCCGAAACCGAAAGACGATTTCTGAATCACAGCGGTGTGATGGTTGGTTCCACTCTTCAAATCCTGGCTGTCCAGAGTAATGGCACCTGC
>JACZIY010000061.1 GCA_014860845.1 Anaerolineaceae bacterium | reverse complement strand
TATGCCACAGTGTGCTTTGTTGATAGGCGTGTACCAACTTGATGAGAGCTTCTTCCTTAAAATGAGGACCCATGAGCTGCATACCCACTGGTAAACCCTGAACATCAAAACCAACCGGAAACGCCAGACCAGGCACGCCAGCCAGATTTGTAGGTAGTGTGAAAATATCTTCCAGGTACATAGCCAGGGGATCATTGGTATGTTCACCTATCTTGAATGCTGTGGTGGGGGCAACAGGGGTGGCGATGGCATCCACCTTCTCAAACGCCTTCTCAAAATCGCGTTTGATGAGGGTGCGCACTTTCTGGGCCTGGCCATAATAGGCGTCATAGTATCCGGCTGAAAGGGCATATGTTCCCAGCATGATCCGGCGTTTTACTTCAGAACCGAAACCACTCCCGCGGGATTGCTTGAAGCGATCCCACAAGGATGTTTCCTTGGCTGAATACCCATAACGTATGCCATCAAAACGTGCCAGGTTGGCTGAAGCTTCCGCTGTCGCGATCAGATAATACACCGGCAAAGCGTATTCGGTGTGCGGGAGAGAGATTTCCACGATTTGAGCGCCCAGGCTTTCATAATGCTGGATGGCAGTGCGTACGTTTTTTTCCACATCTGCCTGAATACCGGTGATGAAATATTCTTTTGGCACACCAATACGAACACCCGTTAGATCCGTATTTGAATCCAGGTTGATGGCAGGAACGGTGATATCCATGCTGGTGGCATCTTTGGGGTCACGTCCGGCGATTTGTTCAAAAATGGCAGCCAGGTCTTCGGCAGAATGTGAAAAGATACCGACACTATCCAAGGAGGAGCCATAGGCAATCAATCCATAGCGAGAAACCCGACCATAGGAGGGCTTTAATCCGGTGATGCCGCAGAACGATGCCGGTTGGCGCACGGAGCCACCGGTATCACTTCCCAAGGCGATGGGAGCCATGCCAGCACTGACAGCCGCAGCCGAACCACCGGAGGAACCACCGGGAACATGGTCCTGATTCCAGGGATTGTGCGTGGTCTGGTAGGCTGAATTTTCTGTAGAAGAACCCATGGCAAATTCATCGGTATTGGTCTTGCCAAGAATGACCACACCAGCATCTAACAAACGTTGCACGGTTGTGGCTGTATAGGGCGGGATGAAATTTTCGAGGATGCGCGAACCACAGGTACAGCGCACATTCTGCAGGGCGAGGACATCCTTGACGGCAATAGGTAAACCCAGTAATGCCGGTAAATCTCCCTGATGTTTGTTTTTGCGGAGTTGATCAGCAGATTTAGCCTGCGCTAATGCCTGTTCTGGCGTGAGGGTGATAAATGCTTTGATCTGAGGTTCACAAGTCTGGATACGATCCAGATAAGATTGTGTCAACTCCAAACTGGAAATATCGCCATTTTTTAATAAATTCAGTGCCTGGATTACTGAAAGGTTGGTAAGGATGGTCATTGCCCGTTCTCCATCACGATGGGCACTTTGAATTGTTGTTCTTTCTGGTGAGGAGCATTTTGCAGGACAGTTCCGGGATTGAGAGGTTCCTGCACAACATCTGCTCGTAACACAGAACGCTCAGGAAGCACAGAAGCGGTTGGCAGTATATCACCGGTATCCACGTTTTGTAACATGGCGGCATAGGCAAGGATGGAAGAAAGCTGCTCACGATATTGTTCTTTTTCTTCATCCGATAAATCTAATTTTGCCAGTTCTGCGATGTGTTCAACTTCCTGGATGGTTAATTGCATGGGGATACTCCGAGTGGGAAATGAGACGCTAATTATAGCACTGCTTTTCGATGAATTTGATAATTTAATGATTGAATGATGACATGTAAAAATAAAAAATGGCTGGCATTCAACCAACCATTTTTATCGTAATTAATTAATTCGCTACAAAGACCTTTTTTCGCGATCGTAATTATTACCCAGGAAACCGGGTACACGAGAGCGTTTGAAGGTTAAAATCATGACCAGTATGGTGGCGATGTAGGGGAACATTTGCAGGATCTGGTAAGGCAGGAAGCTGCCGATGACCTGTACACGGAATGCCAATACTTCCACGGCGGAGAAGAATAATGAACCATACAGGATGGGTAATGGGCTCCAACCACCAAAGAACGTTAGAGCGATGGCTAACCATCCACGTCCCATGGTCATACCTTCAGTAAATGTACCGGCATACACCATGGGCAAATAAGCACCAGCCATACCGATCAGCATACCGCCGATGATGGTACTCCAATAGCGCATTTTGGTGGTGTTGATGCCGAGCGAATCTGCTGTCATGGGATATTCACCAACGGAGCGTAATTCCAGACCTTTTTGCGTTCTGAACAGGAAGTACCATAAGCCAATTGAAACCAACACAGAAACATAAACCAGAATATTCTGATTAAAGAGAATGGGTCCAATAAATGGAATCTGACTCAAGAGCGGGATTGAAATACTTTTT
>JACZIY010000540.1 GCA_014860845.1 Anaerolineaceae bacterium | reverse complement strand
AACTGCATGGGCAGTATGAATGTATAGGATAAGTTAGAACATCCAAATACCAGATGGTAGTTCTTTTCCTACAAAACAGACCAACTGACGTTTTTATCTTTATTGTTTACGATTTTCATAATAGGCCGGCTCCGTACCCATAACCAAATGGTCTGGGTGAAATTCGCAATTGAGAATCCAATTAATCCTACATATAAACCTGTGAATTCACCAATCGCCACTCCAAGCCCCAGAACGACCAAGACAGTAATCAAAAATATTGCCATACTCTCCGGGATGCCGCTGGTATTTCGGCTATATAAAATAGCACCCTGATACCAGGATTGAAGGACACTCAAAATTGGCATTGGTAATCCAAACCAGAAACCAATTCTGGCTAATTCAACTAAGTAAGGCGGTAATCCTGATACATAACTGAACCAAAGAAAAGCCAGTGGTGTGACAGCCAGTAAAAAGTGAAGCCCAACAAGGGAAATTGATAAATTCGTTGAAAACTTTCGTAATTCTTTCGATGATCCTGGTTGATCCAGAATAGCTACCACAACTTCATTAAATGCCAATCCAAGACTGCGTAACATAAATATCAGGCCACTCACCACCGCCCACACAGCCAGAGAATCGAGTGCCCTGGGCATACGACTCAACGCGGCACTACCAATCGGTTGCCAGACCAAAGAGAGAAATGATGTCAGTGCCAATGGAATATAAAAAGCGAAAAAAATCTTCCAGGTTAAATTTTCTGCTTTTTTTGCTGGTTTTAGTTGATATTTCAATATCGGTCGTACGCGAATCCCGGAATAAATCGCTTCAGCCAGGGTGCTCAAACCTTGCGATGTCGCTCCGATAATATAGCCAGGAATGGAACCAATCAGCAAACCTGTACCTAAAACAACCACATCAGTACATAAACGTATGATCGTTCCCACGCCAACAGCCTGTGAGTGTCCAAAGCGGATCATGACGCCTTGTTGAAAACGACGATAAGCGATCGACCAGGTCCAGGGTAACATGAACCGTAGTCCCATTCTACCGCTCTCGATGATTTCTTCCGGTACACCCAATAACTCAACAACCACGAAATCATATAGAGGAGTAAAAGCCACCAAAAAATGAAGAAAAGTTAACGATGCTCCCATGATCATCATGAATCGAAAGAGCTTTTGATACGAATCCCAATCTTTACTTAGCGCAGTTGACGCCGATAGCAACATGATGACTGGAGCTTCAATAATCAACGCTAAAGGAAAGACAATCCCCCCATGTGTGGCCAGGCTGATTTCGGGGTTAGCCAGACGTGCCATTACAGCAGAAATCACTGGCATTTCAACACCCATCAACAACCAGGAAGCTGCCAATGGAAACCTAATCTTAATAATCTTTTTTTGCTGTGCACTAATTATTAATTTTTGCATTCTTCGAAGTATTCTAATGCAAATATGAAAAATAACCAGTTAATCTGATTTAATTAAATTTTCTTATGGATGGATGAATCAAATTAATGATTCCAAA
>JACZIY010000539.1 GCA_014860845.1 Anaerolineaceae bacterium | reverse complement strand
CCGGAAATTGGCCCGGTTCGTTCTTTCAGACCCTCAATTTTTCGCACATCCAGATCAGATCGTTCGTAGATATTATTAATTCCAGTTATTTTTTTCAATGCTTCTACTAAAGTATTTCTAAAATATTCTGAGCCACTGGATAGAATCTGGACGACCAGCACATCGTTATATTGATCCACAATTAAGCCAGGGATTTGATCAGATTCTGCGTGAATCAATCTCCAGGCAGAATCATCATATTTTTCCATTAAAAATGACCGACGTTTAAGTGACATATCAATTCTTTTTTCAAAAAAGTTTTGATCAATCTCCTCATTTTCAAAGGTCCACATTCTTACCCGTATTTGAGAATAGGGACTGAAAGCCCCGATTCCCAGGAAATTCTTTTTTGAATCAAAAACCTGTACAGAAGATCCATTTTCAGGATCACCCATGACAGAATCGATTGCCCCAGAAAAAATCCATGGATGACAGCGCAAGACAGCTTTTTCTTTCCCGGGTTTAAGAAATATTTTGTTCATTATAAATTTGCCATATTAATAAACTCTTCTTCGTTGAGAATTTTAATCCCCAATTCTCTTGCTTTATCAAATTTTGAACCTGGGTTCTCACCCACCAAAACAAAATCTGTATTTTTACTAACGCTGCTGGATGTTTTTCCACCTAATGATTCAATCACTTCCTTGATTTCAGTTCTTGAGAAACGATTCAAAGCGCCCGTGACAACAATTACTTTTCCATCCAGCAGCTTTTCTCCCTCAAGAGATTTTTCACTTTTTTCAACCTGCGGCCAAACTCCAACATCTTTTAACTTCTTCAGGATTTGTCGATTTCGTTCCTGACTGAACCATTCAACAATCTGAGTTGCGATATTTGGACCAACTCCTTCAATTGTTAATAACTCATCCAGTGAAGCGTTTGATAACTCATCTAAATTGGAATATTTTTTTGCCAACTCGGAGGCCATCACTTCTCCTACACCATTAATGCCTAATGCAGTTATCAACCTGTTCAATGGTCTCGTTTTTGAGTTCTCAATGGCTTCGAGCAAGTTTTCCGCTTTTTTCTTTCCAAAACCTTCGAGACCAACCAAGGAATCCATTGTTAATTGATAAATATCAGCCAAATCCCCCAGTAATTTTTCTTCGACGAGTTGCTCCACAATCTTAATACCCATTCCAACAATGTCCATTGCGGATCTCGATACAAAATATTCAAGATTTCGAATCAATTGAGCTGGGCAGGCTGCATTCATACAATACCAGGCTACTTCACCACTCGTTTGTTCAATAGGACTACCACAAGCCGGACAATATTCAGGTATTACAAATGGTTTCTCACTTCCATCACGCGCATCCAGTACAGGACCGATTACATAAGGGATTACATCACCTGCCCGTTTGACAAATATCCTATCACCTATGCGAATATCTTTTTCAAATATATAGTCAAAATTATGTAAAGTCGCTTGCCTCACCACCACCCCACCAATTTCGACTGGTTCTAAGATAGCATAAGGAGTCAGTACACCTGTGCGGCCAACATTCACCCCAATATCAACCAGCTTAGTCACCTCTTCTCTGGCTGGAAATTTTAATGCAATTGACCCCCTGGGATCTTTTCCAACAAATCCAAGATTTCTATCAAGTTCCAGATCGTTTATTTTAATGACAATTCCATCTACTTCGAAATCTATTTGATCTCTACGAGTCTGCCATATTTCAGAAATCCTCAACACTTTCTGAATATCATCACACCGCTCTGAATATTCGGAAACTGAAAATCCCAAAAGTTTTAAATATTCCAGGACTTCCCATTGTGTTTTTGGCACACCACCACTATTGGTTAATATGTTATACGCATATAATCTTAATGGTCTCTTCGCTGTAATGGTCGGATCTAATTGTCGCAAAGAACCAGCAGCAGTATTCCTCGGATTTAGATAAGCTTTTTCACCATTCTCAATCATTTTATTATTAAGCGTATCAAAATCAGATAGAGTAATAAAAACCTCACCACGGACAACCAGATAATCTGGAACTTGAATGTTGTTTGCACTAACAGGGATTCTCAAAGGGATGGATCGAATGGTACGGATATTACTGGTAATGTCTTCTCCAATCTCACCATTTCCACGTGTAGCCCCTCTAACAAACATTCCATTTCGATAATGTAGAACGACAGTTAAACCATCAATTTTGGGTTCAACGACATATTGAGCATTACCAACCGCAGGATTTATTCTTATTAAACGATCGCGCCAGGCAATCACATCCTCCCATTTGAAGGCATTTGCCAAACTCAAGACAGGGACAGGATGTTCCACTTTTTCAAATTTTGATAATGGTATGTTTCCAGCCCGCTGTGTGGGAGAATCAGAGGTGATCCATTCGGGATGAATATTTTCGATTTCTCGTAACTCTACTAACAATTTATCGAACTGAGCATCACTGATAACCGGTTTATCAAGCACATGATAGCGATAATTATGAAAATTTATTTCTTCTTTTAGTTTTTCATATTTTTCTTTACTCATTCACCACTCCGTTTTGATTCTTGGTTACATTTAAATAGCTCGATATTACATTCTAAATGAATTTTTTTTGATAAAATAATTCTAGTACAAATCAGTCTTAAATTTCTTTTCCGCTTTACTTAAGTTTTACATATAAAACTCGGAGGTTCTCATGAAAATTATCGCGTATCTTGCTTCAGGTATTTTGATTCTATTTGGAGTTTTATTTATTCTAAGTGCATTCAGTCCACAAGGACAGGTTGGTAATCTGTTAGTTGGTGCAATACTGTGCCTTATTGCTTTTGGAATTATTTTCTTTATTACCAGAAAGAAGAAATTGGAATCAAACACAACGCATGTCACACTCAACGTTGATCTTCCTGGAAATGTATCACTCGAATCGCTGAAATGCCAACAATGTGGAGGTATTTTAACAAAGGACTCGATTTCCCTGGTAAATGGAGCACCTATGGTCTCCTGCCCTTATTGCAACACAACATATCAATTAACCGAAGAACCAAAATGGTAACTGTCAGGATTTATGGAGATTAATATGATTAGAAAAATTAAATTATTCAGTATTTTATTAATCCTTTTGTTGATGGCTGGAAATTCTGGTGTTGTTCATGCACAGGATTATTATTTTGCCGTCGAAAAGCAAACCATGGATGTCTTCGTAAACGAAGACGGTTCTCTTTCAATTGAATACTATTTTGATCTGGTAAATCAACCAGGAGCACATCCAATCGATATCATTGATATAGGTTTGCCAAATAATAATTACGTGTTGAGTAGTATCACTGCGGATATAAATGGTTTACCTGTAGATAGTATTGAAAAATCTGATTATATTGATATCGGTATCATGGTTGGACTGGGAAATCAGACAATTCAGCCTGGCCAAAGAGGTACCTTGCATGTGTTTATCGGGACGATTAACAAATCCTTATATCCATCTGAAGTAGAGGCAAACGAAGACTACGCCAGTTTTGAAGTTTCTCCAACCTGGTTTGGTCCAGAATTTATTGCCGGTAGTACTGACATGACAGTGACGCTTTATCTTCCTGTCGGACTGACAGAAAATGAACCTCGCTACCACACACCACAAGGCTGGCCTGGAGATTCTACTCCTGTAAGTGGTTTTGACAATGTGGGAGGTATCTACTACACATGGAACAGCCCTAATGCCAATTCTTACACCCAATATAAATTTGGTGCCAGTTTTCCTGCCAGATTGGTACCTGAAGCCCAAATCGTAAAAGCGCCAGCGATTACATTCGACTCTGATGCTATTTGTTCCGGGTTGATTTGCCTGGGTATAGTCGCATTCTTTGCTCTGACAATTTATTCAGCTACCGTTGGAGCGAAAAAACGTAAACTCAAATATCTCCCACCCAAAATTTCAGTTGAAGGCCATGGGATTAAAAGAGGATTAACCGCTGTTGAAGCTGCGATATTGATGGAACAACCCATGGATAAAGTGCTCATGATGGTTTTATTTTCAATATTAAAAAAAGGAGCTGCTGAGGTAATCAAACGTGATCCATTAAAGATCAAAGTCACAGAACCAAGACCTGAAAATTTACAACCTTACGAAATAGAATTTTTAGATGCAATGAAAAAAGATAACAGGGAGACCAAGACAGATCTTCAAACAATGATCATAAACCTTGTAAGCACCGTATCCAAAAAGATGAAAGGTTTCAGCCGTAAAGAATCAATCGCTTTTTATAAAGACATCATGGAAAAAGCCTGGAATCAGGTGGAGACTGCACAGACACCTGAAGTCAAATCTGAAAAATTTGACGAAAATATTGACTGGACAATGCTGGATAAAAATTTCGACGGTCGCACAAAAGAATCTTTCGGAACCGGACCTGTTTTTATCCCTACCTGGTGGTGGCGATATGACCCGATGGTTAAGCCAACTACATCAAGCACTCCAACTTTTGGTAAGGTTGATGCTTCTCCAATGCCATCCGGTTCAGGACAAACCTCGATTAATCTACCCAGTTTACCGGGATCTGATTTTGCCGCTTCCATTACGAATGGCGTTCAATCCTTCGCTTCAGGAGTTGTCGGAGATCTAACGAACTTCACCAGTGGCGTAACCAACAAAACCAATCCAATTCCAAAATCCACATCATCTTCAGGTAGATCATCGAGAGGTGGTGGTGGAGGTGGTTCCTGTGCCTGTGCCTGTGCTTGTGCAGGTTGTGCGTGTGCTTGTGCTGGAGGTGGGCGCTAATGGCTTTTCCTTTCTGGCCAAAACCATTGGTAAGGAAAAATTCTCCCAAATTACCAACAACTGGTATCTATCATTTTGAGCAGCAAAAAAATCATAGCAAGAATCGAATTCACCTACGAGTTGAGAATGATGGTAACGGATTATTGTTGGTTAATGCCGCCAGAGCTTATCACCTCAATCCAAGTGCAACCGCCATCGCTTATTGGCAATTATCAGAACGTACAGAAAATGAGATACTGAACTCATTAACCAATTATTTTGATATTAAAGATGATCTATTGGTTCAAGACGCCAAATCTTTTTTGACTCAAATGGAAGTCATTACGGATCCAGATGAAGGTTGCCCGTTGTGCGAATTAGATTTGGATATGGATCTACCGTTCTCACACATCCCCAGCGCTCCGTATCGAATGGATATTGCTTTAACTTATCAATGCAATAACGACTGTACACATTGTTATAATGCCCGTTCGCGCCAATTTCCATCCTTAACAAAAAACGATTGGTTTAAGGTGATTGATAAAATCTGGGAATTGAGTATCCCACATGTCGTTTTTACAGGTGGAGAACCAACATTGTGTGATTATTTACCGGATCTCATTCAATATGCTGAGAACAAAGGAATAATCACCGGGATCAACACAAATGGCCGAAATTTAGCCGATGACAGATTCCTTACCCAACTAATCTCTGCAGGTCTCGATCATATCCAAATCACATTAGAGTCATCCAATCCACAAATACACGATCAAATGGTGAATTATTCAGGCGCATGGCAAGAAACAGTCACCGGAATAAAAAATGTGCTTCAAAAAGAAGTCTACATGATGACCAATACCACCATGTTGAAATCTAATTACTTGGAAATTCCACAGACTCTCGATTTCCTGGCTGAATTAGGTGTTCCCACTGTAGGCTTGAATGCATTGATTTATTCCGGCAAAGGTAAAAACGTTGGTACAGGCTTATCTGAATCACAACTTTCTCCCTTATTGGAAATTGCCAAAGAAAAAACTACAAAAAATTACCAGAAATTAATCTGGTATACCCCTACACATTATTGCCGTTTCAATCCTATTACCCACGATCTGGGCGTAAAAGGTTGTTCAGCAGCTTTGTATAATATGTGTCTCGAGCCAAATGGGGATGTTCTTCCCTGTCAATCTTATTATTATCCTTTGGGAAACATTCTCAAAAATTCATGGAATTCTATCTGGAATCATGAATTATCGTTACAACTTCGAGAAAGAAAAAATCTTCCTCAAAAATGTAATCAATGTGAACTTGTTCAGGAATGTGGTGGCGGATGTCCACTTTCTCATTAATAATCATGAATTTTAATTTTCCTAATCCTAGGAGGAAATTATGACTAATATCATCAAACAATTAAAATCAATTTTTTTTGATAAAGCACAGGTTCTACCGCCTGGTTTGTATAATTATCAAGCCCCTCAAGATAGTGATTATCAATATCGGCTCCACTTACGGATTGAACCAGGAGGAGAAGGTCTATTGATCATTAATGCAAGTACAGTTCTTCATCTCAACCAAACCGCAACTGAATATGCATACCACTTAATCCAACAGACCCCGCGACCTGAAGTCATCGAATCCATGATCAAACGCTATCAAATCTCATTTGAAGACGTCGCGAAGGATTTTGATCATTTCATATCCCGTATTGATACATTAATCAATACCCCCGATTTAGATCCGGTAACTTATCTTGATTTTGAACGTTCTACACCTTATATCGATTTCCCAATTGCGCCATATCGATTGGATTGTGCATTAACTTATAAATTAAGCAATAAGGATGAATTTGGTTTATCCCCTGAAGAGCGTGTAAAACGAGAATTAACCCTGGATGAATGGAAATTAGTTCTTGAAAAAGCCTGGCAAAACGGAATACCTCATGTGGTTTTTACAGGCGGAGAACCAACATTAAGACCGGATTTAATCGAATTGATTGTCAAAGCTGAAGATCTCGGGATGGTAACAGGATTATCAACTGACGGTCTGCGTCTTTCAGAAAATGTATATCTGGAGCAGTTATTAAACTCCGGATTGGACCATTTATTAATTACATTTGAACCTGAAAACGAGCAATCATGGGAAGCTCTTCGAGATATTATTCCACAGGACATTCATACGACAGTCCACTTAACCATCGGCGAATCCACCGCGGAAAAATACATTAAGATAATGGAAGAATTCAAGAAAATCGGTGTTGAAAACATATCGTTGAGTTTTAAAAATCCCGATCTAGAAAATCTTGTCATCGAATTACGCAATAAAGCTGCGGAATATGGCTTTAATTTGGACTGGGATCTACCCGTTCCCTATTCCCAATTCAATCCTGTTTCTGCTGAAATTGATGTCGTTGTCCCTATTCCAGATGGTGCTGGAAAAGCCTGGTTATATCTGGAACCGGATGGAGATAGTTTACCTGCTCAAGGAATAAATAAACCTTTAGGAAATTTCCTGACAGATTCCTGGGAATGGGTCTGGTCCAATGCAAAATTATTGAATAAAAATCAATGAGTGATTATCAATTCTGGTCAACAAGATATAAACAACAGGCTTCCTGGACCAGAGAGACTAGAAATTTCATCATTAATCAAATATCGCTTCCGCCTCAATCAAATATTTTGGAAGTTGGTTGTGGCTCTTCAGCTGTTCTGAATGATTTTTCTGAATCAGGACAAAATACAGTCGGTCTGGATATTGACTTACAAATTCTTAGTTACAGCAATCAAAATTCACCAAAATCAAAACTAATTAACGGGGATGGCTTTTCTCTTCCTATCAAAAACGAATTCTTTGATCTTTGTTTTTGTCATTATTTACTGTTGTGGATTAAGGATCCGGTAAAAATAATAAAAGAAATGATTAGAGTGACAAAGAGATCAGGATGGATATGTTGTTTTGCTGAACCAGATTATCTATCCAGAATCGATTTCCCCTCTCCTCTGGATAATTTAGGACAGATGCAAAATTCTTCTTTATCAACCCAAGGTGTCAATTTATCAACAGGTCGAAATATTGCAAATTGGCTGATGCAAACCGGACTTTCCAATATTCATTGGGGAATTCTTGGTTCACACCAGAAGGTTGAAAACAATAACATTAATTCTGATTCTGAATGGGAAACAATTCAGCGTGATCTTGAAAAACTGTATCCAGTGGAAGATATTCTTAAATACAAAGAATTCGAACACAATATCAATTCGCTGGGAATAAAAATTTTATTTGTACCTACATTTTATGCCTATGC
>JACZIY010000060.1 GCA_014860845.1 Anaerolineaceae bacterium | reverse complement strand
CTGTACAATAGATTCCTACGAGATATGGATATTCATCCTATCGGAACATTCATAAATATATGAAGTTAAGATTAATGGAAATTAAAACGAAGACGAGATTAAACCTATTAATTGGAAACCATGGACACTAATATCACTCTCTCACCTGAACAATTTTCTAATAGCGAAACTCTTATTGCTAAAAGGGGGCGAATTATCCGCCACTACCTTTCGTTTTCCCACTGGTGTTAGTGCATTACGAATGGTTAATTCACTCGGCAATTTAGTGCTACTTCCCTTTCAGGGTCAGCAGATCTGGGATGCAACCTTTTGCGGTCGCAACTTAACAATGAAATCAATCTTTACACAGCCCTATCCTACACATAATTTTCTAGCCACATACGGTGGTTTTTTGTTGCATTGTGGTGCAACTGCTATGGGAGTGCCTAGTCAAAAAGATACACACCCATTGCATGGAGATTTAAGTAATGCGATCTACAATTCTGCAACCTTAGTATTCGGGAACGATGGGAAAGGCGAATACATCGGCTTGACTGGAACATATCAGCACATAATTGCATTTAATTGCAATTACACTGCAACACCTCTAGTAAAGTTGTATAGCTCTTCTTCAGTGTTTTCTGTCTCGATGATTATTCATAACCTTCGCAAAATTCCGATGCCTCTTATGGTTCTTGAGCATGTCAACTTCAGACCCGTAAATTACAGCCGCTTAGCTCAAACTGTGTTCTGTGATCCAGATAATATGAAGGTTCGATTGAGCGTTCCAGAGTTTATGCAATCCCCACCTGGATATATCGAGTTACTAAATAAAATCAAAAAAGAACCAGAACTTCATCTTGTTATAGATCCAAAATATAGGTATGACCCGGAAATTGTGATTTACTTGAATTACCTTGCTGATAAAAACGGGTGGGCACATACAATGCAAATACACCCGGATGGAAGCGCAGATATTCTAAGGCATAAACCTGAACAAATGAATCATGGGATTCGTTGGTTATGCCGAACCTCGGATTACGACGCAATCGGAGTTGAACCTGCAACAGCACAAGTAGATGGATATACAGCAGAAAAAGAGAAGGGTAATCTTCGTTTTCTTGACGGTCTTTCAATGTTCACTTTCGAACTCGAAATAGGCACGCTGTCACCTGAAGAAGCAATCCGAGAAGAAGAATTGATCAAACAAGTTTTATCAGAGAAGCAGGATAATAGATTAAATTAAAAGACTGCTCCCAAACAATATTTGATTTTTGATATTACGATTTATTCCTCTTATAAAAAATAGAAAGAAGTCGCATCCGCAATCGTTTTATGCAGTATATCTTTATTAAGAAATTATCGTAAAGAATAGGAAACTATGGATACCACATCGCTTTCGTTCCAAACTCATAATATTGAAATTATTAATCCAGAAATTGTACGAGGTCACATTCATTTCTCACTTTTCGATTTTGATGGGACAATCTCACTGATTCGTGAAGGGTGGCAAGACATCATGATCCCCATGATGGTGGAATTACTGGCGCAAACACCAAATCGTGAAGATCTTAATATATTAGAAAGTGTTGTTTCCGAATTCGTAACACGATTGACAGGTAAACAAACCATCTACCAAATGATTCAATTGTGTGAGGAAATTAAAAAACGAGGGGGAGATCCAAAAGAACCGGGATTCTATAAAGGAATTTATATTAACCAACTTAACGGTCATATAAAGAACCGAATTTCCTCACTTAAATCAGGGAGTATCGTCCCTGAAGATATGATGGTCCACGGCGCATTGGATTGGTTGAAAATCCTTAAATCCAGGGGGGTCAATTGTTACCTCGCTTCCGGGACAGACGAGCGTTACGTATCTGAGGAAGTAGAGTTACTGGGTTTGGAATCTTTCTTCACGAGTATCCATGGTGCAAAAGAAGATTACATTAATTTTTCCAAGAAAATCGTCATTGATCAGATTATTACCAAATACAATTTACAGGGCCCGGAGTTTGCAATATTTGGAGATGGGTTTGTGGAGATCGAGGACGCGAAAGCAGTCGGTGGCATTGCTGTCGGTCTTGCTACGAACGAAAAAGAACGCAATGGTGTTGATGAGTGGAAACGCAGTCGTTTGATCTCTGCAGGTGCAGATTTAATTATTTCAGATTTTCGTTGTTCTAGAGAATTGGAATCTTACCTTTTCAACTGTTAGAAGGACAGGGCAACTCAACTTACCTCTGGTGTACATTAATTGAATTAAACAAAAGCAGCAATTCTTTCCGCGGATTGGTTGACTAAATCAAATGTCACTCAAATATTCATTCAATTCCGTCGTAGCATTGGATAATCTCGTCGGGTGTCGCGGTACCGGTGGTATGCAGCTTCATTACGGTAACAGAGGCAGCCAAATTAGCAATGTAACCAGCTTCAACTGTTGTGGCTCCTGCTCCCAGACAGGCGGCAATAGATGCCATAAATGTGTCGCCCGCCCCGACCGGATCAACAGGCAATGGTACTGAGATTGAAGGAATCCAAGATGCCTCCATATCCTCAATCGCAAGACACCCTTTTTCACCAAGCGTGATAAATACCGGCTTTTTGGTCTGATTACGTAAAATCATGTTAATTTCTATAGAGTCAGTATTGTTCAATTGTTCAGGGGCGAGGTCCAAATATCCTGCTCGTTTAGCCTCAAGGATATTTGGCTTTAATACCATATTCTTGAATTGGCAGATTCTATCCCTGGAATCCACCACAAACAAGACGTTTGGATGACATAGGACAAGCGAATTTAAATGGTCCAGGAGGATTGGGCTGAGTACACCATTTGGTTCGTAATCTGCTATTACCAGAATATCCAGATTTGGGATGCATGCTTCCAATTCATTGCGTAATTGAGCCTCAAGATCCTCAGGCAGAGAGTGATCATTGACAAAATCAAGGCGGGCTTCCTCCTGTTTCAATTCACCAGAAATGAGAATCGTTTTGGCATAGGCTACAGTTGACCATCGTGATGAAGAAATGATTCGATCAACATGAATCTCGGATTTTTTCATTAAGTCAAGCAAGATGTTAGCCCGCCAGTCATACCCCAAAATCGTGAGTGCCGTCAAATTAGTAATCCCAAGAGCTGCTAGGTTCCAAGCTACATTTGCCGAACCGCCTGGCGTTGACATCTCTTTAACGACAGGTCTGTTAAATAATGGAGTCTCTCGAGATAACTGTGCCCGGGTCATATCGACATACCAGTAGGCATCTAAGGCAAAATCCCCCAGCACGCCAACACGCAGTGTCTTAATTTGATCTAAAATTTCGATCAGTCGGTGCCGAGAAAGAAAAGAGTTCATTTTTCTACCCTGAAGAAGTGTTGTTCCAGCATGTCACACAATGTATGGTATATCTGCTCATGCCAACCCTGGATATCAGAAGTATTATCTCCCGGTGCAAATATAGTCACGTCTGCCAATTCCTGAAGGGAATTGTCCTTGGGTCCCGTCAGTGCGATCACTTGCATTCCCTTTGCCTTGGCAACCAGTGCTGCGTTAAGTACATTCCTGGCTTGACCGCTGGTACTGATGCCAAGCAGCACATCTCCTGATTTTCCAAGCACCATTAATTCCTGAGCAAAGTTCAGATGGGGATGGGCACTGTCATTTTCAACAGCACTGGCTAGTGAAGGATTCGATCCAAGAGTGATGGCTCTCAATCCCAGTTGAAGATCATCTGCCAGTACTGACCCTCCTGGGAGTTCCACAAAACGCAATCGCAACCTCGCAGAAAGCGGCCTTGGAATTTTAAAGGATTTATCCAGTTCAGCAGTAATGTGCAAGGCATCAGCAAAACTGCCTCCATTCCCGCATAAAAATAAAGTCCCTCCACCTGAAAAACAATTGGTCAGGATGCGAAATGATCTGACTATGTTGCTCACATTTGGTTGAAGTTCAGGATACCTTTTGATCATCTCTTGAAGAACCTTAACAGCAAAGGGAGCAGTTTTACCAAACTCGATAATAATCTCTGAGGTTTCAGTAATATTTCTTTCCTCGGGGATTACTGGAGTATAGGTTTTCCTATCACCCATTAGTTCTTTAATCAGACGGTAGATATTCGGGATGGTCTGTCGATGATCACCAGTAATGTGATACCCTCGTCCGCCTAAGGAGGTTGGGCGAATAACAATATTTTTCTTCGGACGATAATAATACTCTGGGTTTTCCTTGTCTACAGGTTGGCGATAATCACCAGACAGTGGTACAAGGTCAAAGTTGGCAGTAGTGATTTTTTTTAGCGGATAGCCTAGATTCCGGGCAATTGAGATAGATTTTAGAAAAACCTCAGGTCCAATTACTGACGATCCAAAATTACAAAAGACTCCACCTTCAAGTTGGGAGACTGAACTAATGAAAATCTTAAAATCCTGCCCGCTCGCCCACCCTAACGATGCAAAGTCACACTTTGGGTGCTGATGAATGATATCCGTTCCAATCGCGACATGAATTGTGTATGGCACTTTAAGTTTATAAGCCTGGTAGAGCAGGCTATATTTTTTGAACTCGAATTGAGCATCTTCCCCTATAAACCTACCGAGTGCCTCTCCCATTCCAAGACCCTCGCGAGAACCTTGTTGGATTGCTATATTCATCAAGCTACCAGTTTCATCAGCCATTCCAAAGCTACCATCTTCAAGACTGGTTGCTACATCTTCGCTCGTGTTCCCGGTTAAAGCTATTTCAAAATCATGAATCGATGCAGACCCATTACTGGCAAGATGAGTGATTACCCCTCGTTCCATCAAATCAATGAGAACAGGTGCCAGACCACACTTCACCACATGTCCACCGATCATAAAGATAACCGGACATCCTGACTGTCGGGCATCCACGATCCGTTGCACAATTTCTACCATTTCAGAATTCTTGAAATGTGGTGGGTCTTGTTCAGGAAAAACGAATTTTTTTAAATTTACCAAACTCGATCGATTTCCGATTGGATAGGTTTTCACTTGAGTTAGATCCACACTTGGATATGACATTACCTGCTCCTTCTTTTTCAATCATGCGTGTACCAGCAACTTTTTTTGATGAACTCGTTTGACCGAAGTTTAGTTAATCTAATCAGAATGGATAAGCTCGTGCGATTCTATAAAAACTGGACTTGCTCCAAGTGTCAAGGATAGTTTGCCATTCTGAACAGGAAGGACTTCCTCTTGAAATCCATTCGTGTAATCTACTATGTCTTTTCCGGATGCGTTTACTGGAACAGCTGTCGTTATCCGTACTTGATTCCCACGCAAACCGGTGAGAGTGACTTGATTTGATTTGTTCGGATCTCTGCCGGGCTGTTTGAAATAATCCCACCAGGCAACATAAATTGGTCGGTTCCTGTTTGTGAACTTGGCAATGAAAATATCATCGGATTCTTGAATAACTTGAACCCCATTCCAATCACTTCCATCCAGAATCTCCACCATTTTCTTGTATGCATAATATGCAAGCTTTTTATGCGAAAGCCCATCACTATTCGTTGGGTTGTTGATCAGTCCATAATGATTAAAAGGGTTTTGAGGAAAAGGTTGGGTATGCCCTGGTTCATAATCACTTCGTTCGTAGATCAAATTCCAAAATATTTTTTCAATCCCGAGTGATAAACCGTACACATAAGTTTTAATCATTCCAATTGCTTGTTCAACTTCAGACTGAACAGATAAATCCCGCACTAATGGATTTGGCACAGGATCATTCGGATCACCATCGTACATAGCCGTCTCAAGGAAGACCGGTATCTTATGAATATCGATCCTGTATTTGGAAAGAATATTTTTTATTGAGGAGAAATGACTCTTGAGCAATGAATAATCCTGAGAACTTGTGTGGTGTCGTTTAAATTCCAGACCGTCAAAATACCCCGCAGCACCTGATTCCAATACTCTCTCCAAGAATGTCAAACCTTGAATATCGAGGACTGCTTGCCCACCAGATAACCCCCCAAACATAACCTTACAATCAGGACATTTACTTTTAATCACAGAGTGGGTCATCTTTAAGAGATTGGCGTAACCGTTTGGATTGTGTGACCATCCTCCAATGCCATCCGGTTCTGTGTCAACTTCCCAGAACTTGACCCTATTTCCCATATTGGTAATCGTTTGACTCAATTCGGTTTTGTAGCATTCGATTATGTTTGGATCGTCGATCTTTTGAGGAATCATTCCTCCTTCCCGGCCAATGCGGGAATAAAGGTTAATAGTTAATGGAATAGTTCCCATCCCTTTATAAACAGACACCTCTTGAACCCATTTCACACCCAAGTCCAACAGGTGCTCAGAAATATCCGATTGAGAAGCGAATTCGCTTTTATCCAGCGAAAACTCGCCATAAGGTGAGTAAATTCCAAAAGGAGAAGCCTGGTTAATTTCATTGTTTGATAGGTCCATGTTTTTTCCTTTGCATCCAACTAGTGTGATACTTAAAGTGGTCAATGATGCAATTTTAAGAAAGTCTCTTCTAGTGATTATTTTTGCCATTGTGCTACTTTTTATCGCCATAAACCATTTCATAACGAACCGACTTATGATAATCATCATTATACAACAAAAAAACACATTATTGACAATGTACCAAACGTGTTGTACAATAAAAAACACATAGGAGAAGCATGTGATTATGGCTAATTCCGGACGACGTGATATTCAATCCCTTGCTAATGGAATAGATATCCTGGATTTGTTAGTGGATTCAGATCGTCCACTTGGGGTTACCGAAATCGCCCAAACCATGAACCTCGATAAAAGCACGATCCATCGACTCCTATCCACTCTTGCGGGCCGAAGTTACATCGTTCAGCAAGAAGAAACCCGGCGATACATGCCCAGTCTTAAAATCATCTCGATGAGTCGCAAATTAATCGATCGAATTTCACTTCGATCAATCGCCAAATCATACCTAGCTCAACTGACCAAAACTACCGGTGAATCTTCAAATTTAGCAATTCGCACGGGAGACCGGATTACCTATATTGATAGTCAGAATACAGATGCTCCCTTATCTGTTCAGGCAGAGATTGGCCAGGAAGCGCCGATGCATTGCACCGCCCTTGGCAAAGCTCTCCTTGCTCATTTTCCAGCAGATAGAATCGTTGAAATCATCCAAGTTCAAGAATTTGCTCGGTTTACACCACAAACAATTACCACCATGGACGAGTTGTTACCTCACTTAGAAATGGTCAAAAATCGCGGTTATTCATCAGATCTTGAAGAATACAATTTTGGAGTAAGTTCGATCGCCTCCCCCATCTTTGACCACCGCAATATTGTTGTAGCCTCAATTGGAATATCCGGACCCTCGATGCGAATCACCTCTGATCGTATCCCGCTTTTAGCCACCTACGTTGTTGATGCTGCCCATCAAATATCACTACGAATCGGACAAAAATCGTAATTGATATTTTTTTTTGGTGATATAGAAAAACGGAGTTGAACATTGACCAACACTTTAAACCGCAAGATTGGATACATGGCTTCTCTTGGTTTTCAAACATGGTCAATTGAAGAGATATCCAAGGGATTAGCGAATTTGGGGTATTCAGCAGTTGAATGGACCCTAGCACACTTCAATCCCCATCAAGATATCCAGAAATTGATTAAGTTACAAACCGTCCCTACCAAATATGGATTGGCGGTCTCTGAGATTGTTGTGCAAAAGGATTTTGTCACCCTTGATAAAACCATTTTTGATAAGAGAGTGGAGTTTGTTGCAGACAGCATCTTAACAGCCAGTAACATCGGAATAGATACCATTAATTTATTTACAGGTCCTGCACCGTGGGACCCATTAGCACCCCAATTGGGGAAAGATATCAGTGAAGGAGAAGCCTGGAAATTGGTACTAAATGCTTTCCAGAAACTACTTCCCCTGGCTGAGAAGCATCATGTATACCTAGCCATTGAAGCTGTTTTTGGTCACATATGCCACGATTATTACACTCTCAGTGAACTCCTCCGCCAGTTTAACTCAGAATACCTTGTGGTTAATCTTGACCCATCACATTTCCAACTTTACGGAAATGACCTTTCCTGGGTTGTAGACCAGCTTGCGCCTTATATTCATCATGTTCATCTAAAAGATGTTTCGGGAAAACCCGGCATGGTTGGAGAGGATTTTCTATTCCCGTTATTGGGTGAAGGTAACATAGATTGGATCGAATTCACCAATGCTCTGGATCGAATCCATTACCAGGGATGCCTTTCCGTTGAATTTGAGGCGTTCAGCTATTTTGAAAAAGTACTAGAAAATGATCCTTTGAAAGCTGCAGCGTTTTCCATGGACCAGGTTGAGCATCTGATTCCGCCAAAGAAATAATTGCAAGGGCATTGTTGACCCTTAAATAGACCGACGAAAATCTTGGAGTAATTGAGGAGGTGACTATTACTAAAAAGAGAATAGAAGGTTCGAGACTGTGTAGTACATTGTTACCAAATTATGATCATAATTCTATATGGAGGAAGAAATGAAAAAGTTGTTAATGATTGTTGGTCTTTTGATGATCCTTTCCTTGGTCGTCAGTTGTGCTCCAAAACCAGCACAAGAAACCCCTGCTCCAATTCAACCAACCAGTAAAGCAGGCACAACGACAGAAGTTGCCTCTCCCAAAGAACCTGTCACTTTAACTTTCATGCGTCCAGGGTTGGGAGATGATGCAATGGTAGAGACTGAAGCACAAATGGGACCATTCTACGAAATGTACCCATGGATTACCGTGGAAACCATCATCCTACCGCCACCGGATGTGAGCACGAAACTGCAGACCGGTATTGCGGGTGGAGCTCCCCCGGATATCGTAATGGGATTAGGCATCTTCGATGCAATAAAGTATTCTGACAGTGGCCAATTTTTAGACATGACACCCTTTGCCGAAGCAGAAGGTTTCGATTGGAAGAATTATTATGATCCTGCTTCATTGGCTTATTTTGGCGTCAATGGGCGTCTTGAATGTGTTCCTGAAACTTCTGACACCAGGACATTAGCCTACAACAAAGATATGTTCGATGCCGCAGGTTTAGCATACCCCACTGATGACTGGACATGGGATGACCTCCTTACTGCAGCCCAGGCTTTGACACTGGACACAAATGGAGACGGACAAATAAATCAATGGGGGTTTGCCACTCATACTTGGGATTATCAGCCGTGGATTTGGGCAGCAGGTGGCGCTCTGTTCAACGATGATTATTCAGAGATACTAGTCACCGATCCTGTCGTCGAATCAACCTTCCAATTCCTGACCGATTTAAGATACAAGTATGAAGTATGGCCACCCGAAGAGGTAACATCAACCTTCCCGGAAGTCGGTTTCATGTTTGCCCAGAATCAACTCGCGATGTACCCGGCACGATGGCTGCCAGATACAATCTTCTTCTTCGCCGATCTGCCCTTCAACTGGGACGTAGTGATGATGCCTAAAAATCCAGAGACTGGTTTACGAGCTGCCAGCAAAGGCGGTGGATGCATAGGCGCTTTCGCTGCCACAGAACACCCAGAAGAAACTTATCTGTTATGGAAGTACCTGACAAGCGATGAAGGGGTCTATAATCGAAGCGTCGGTTCTAATGGTATTCCCGCCCTGGCAGGTGGACCTGAGGCAACCTGGCCGTTGTTAACAGAGGCTTTTACTAAAGTTGATCAGCCTGCAAACGCCATTGCTTTCGTGGAGATGCAACCTTTTACCAGATTCCATGAAATTCCGCTTGCAAATGCAGGGGAAATCTACTCAGCTATCAATCCCTTCCTAGATGAGTTGTGGTTGGGGTTGAAAACCATCGACGAATTAGCACCACAGATCAAAGAAGCCGTCGATCCTTTACTCAAGAAATAACAATCTAATTCAAGTGTGGGGTTTCTGAAAAAAGCCGGAAACCCCACAAATCCCTAAAT
>JACZIY010000538.1 GCA_014860845.1 Anaerolineaceae bacterium | reverse complement strand
ACCCAACCTCAATTATTGATCAAACAAAATATCGAGGATGAAGGACATGGTGTTTTTGCCACACGGGCACCTGCCCGCCCAAACCCAATCGGAGTCTCTGTTGTGCGTTTATTAAAGATTGAAGGCAATCAGATCACCTTCTCTGGAGCTGACATGCTCAATAATACTCCCCTGCTGGATATAAAGCCCTATGCCCCGCTATTCGATCCGCAAGCAGTCGAACGTATTGGTTAGTTGGTGCAGTGTGCAGATCCCCTTCAGAGAAGAAAAAGCAGCGATGATAACCATTTTTTAGGAGATTAACGGCTTCCGGTGATATATTTTTCCAGATCCTGAATGAGCATATCACGATCTTTGAGCAGGGTACTGACCATATCCCGCATGGAAACAATGCCCAGAAACTTATCATCTTCTGTGACGAGTAAATGTCGAAAGTTGCGATTGATCATGATCTGCATGCAATCTTCCAGGGGGGTCTCTGAAGGAACCGTCACCACGTTGCGGGTCATGAAAGTGCTGACTGGCATCTCCAGGATCGCTTCACTCTCTTCAGCCAGGAAACGGATCATATCACGTTCAGAAATAATTCCCACCAATCCGGTTTCATTCAGCACCGGTAATGCCCCAATCTTTTTTTCTACTAACATATCTATCGCAGCACGCATACTGGTGTTCGGTGAGACATAAAAAATCTCGCTTCCTTTTAAGTGAACCAGTTCTTTTACTTTCAACATAGACTCTCCTTCACGTATCCGGGGATTACATTTATCCATAGACCAGTATCTTCTCAATTTTTCAGGATAGGGGTATTTTTGGCGGGTAAACTCCCGCAAAAATACGCTGACCCTAAAGATGAAAAGATACATAAACCAGTACTAAAAGTGTAACGAAAATCTCGATGTTTTCAAGCGTGTATATGAACTTTAATTAACAGAGGGAGCTTCTTTTGAATATAGAAGAAGCTCCCTCTGTTCAGGTCAAAGACCTATGACCCATTTGGCAATCGTGAAGTAAATCAACAAACCTGTCGCATCCACAATGGTGCTCATCACCGGACCAGACACCACTGTGGGGTCAATCTTGAGCTTAGCAGCCAGCAGCGGTAAAACAGCTCCGGAAGAATTTGCCCAGATAACTATTACCAGAATGGAGACGGCGACCGTAATCGCCACACTCACGGGGGTGCCCCAGGTAATGGCTCGCACATAAGCAAAGATAGCCATACCCAAACCGAGCATCAAACCGACTCGCAACTCATGCCAGAGTGAGTGTAACGCATCCCGAATTTCTACATCTCCGATTGCCAAAGCACGAATGATGGTACTGGTGGTCTGAGCGCCAGCATTTCCACCCGTTCCAATCAATAATGGCACAAAATAGGACAGCGAAACAACAGCTGCCAGTTCACTCTCAAACATACGCATGACTGTCCCCGTGAGGCTTCCGGTGACAAAGAGTAGCATCAACCAGCCGATACGTTTTTTGGCAATATGTACCGGACCGATCGAAAGGTATGGCTCATCCAAAGGCAAAGCGCCACCCAATCGCTGGAAGTCTTCGGTGGCCTCATCTTCGATTGCATCAATCACATCATCAATGGTAATCACGCCAATCAGCTTGCGTTCTTCGGTGATAACCGGCAGCGCCATCAGATCATATTTGCTGATCACTTTGGCAACCTCTTCCTGATCTGTACCAGCGGGGACAGCGATGACCTCCGGGTCCATCAGCTCTTCCAGGAGAGTATCGGGATCAGCCGTAATGAGATCACGCAAGCTGAGCACACCTGAAAGTACATCATTACGATCGACAATAAACAGGTAGTAGATCTCCTCACGGTCAGGTTTAATGGTGCGCAGAATATGGATGGCGTCCGCTGCACGCATTTTACGGCGCAGAACGACGAAGTCCGAGGTCATCAAACCTCCAGCGCTATCATCCTTGTGAAGCATCAGGGGGCGAATCTCATCCGAATTATCCAACCCTGCCAGAATGATCTCTGCCTGGGCATTGGAAATATCACCCAATAAATCTGCCGCTTCATCAGGTTCCATTTCGTCAACAATTCGGATAGCGCTGGCGGAATCGAGAGCGCTGACCAACTCAGCCGCATCTCTGTCATCCATCTCTTCCAGGATGTCTGCTGAAACGGAAGGATTCAGGTATGGTAATAGCGTGATCCTATCTTCATCTTCCAATTCATAGAAGATGTCCGCCTGATCAGGCGTGCGTAATGCCTCCAGCACAGACATGGCTGCATTGACATCATTTTTTTCCAGCGCAGATTCGATCTGCGCTAGAATTGTATCGGTATTTATTTTCAGCATCGATACACCTCCTGGGCGATTAACCCTGGAGGTGGTTCAGCTACTTAAGAACGAAAGACCAGGGCATCACCTGAATGAATTAAAGTTCGGTTATACGAATGAGGTTCCCGCTCAGCGGGAGGTTGTTGCTCGTCCATGATCTCCATTCACAAATTTGTTAAATTAATTTTCAACAAGGTAATTATAAGTCAGAAAATTCCTCTTGTAAACTGAATTTCGGATGATACCCTTAACCGGTGCATTGCACCTTGTAAACAAAGCTCCTGTGGTTTTATCCTCAAAATCTCAAGCTCTCTCTACGAAAATAGAAGCTCCGGGATTGCCGTCAACGAATAAGAACACCGAATAAACGAATACCACAAAGATGCTCTGTAAAACTCTATTATTAATGAAGAATTTTCATCCTTCTTAGTGAAAAGTTCTATGATTTGTTATAAACTAATGAACCATTGTGTTTATTTACTTGTCCACGATTATTTGCTTTTGGCTTTCAAATGTCCACTGTTAATATACGCCTAAAGCCTATTCACAAACCGCTCGATCCTCGTAATAGCTCGTTCCAATTTCTCAAATGAAGTGGCATAAGAGCAGCGGCAGAATCCTTCTCCACCAGCACCAAACGCAGAACCGGGTACGATCGCTACCCTCTCT
>JACZIY010000537.1 GCA_014860845.1 Anaerolineaceae bacterium | reverse complement strand
GACGTAATCGTGCAATTCGATGGCTTTCTCACGCTCCGTTGAAGCTCTTGCGGCTACCTGACTTGCAACTTCTTGTACAGTTTGCGTTTTAACCATTTTACGTCTCCTTTCAACAAATGTGATTAGTCTCACAATTTCATTGTATAGCAAACCGCAAAATATTCAACCAGTCAGCCTAGCTACCCAACTACTAATTACAATGAAAAATGAAACACCGCAATTATGCCATCTAGCCAACTTTAAGAAGTATGCTATCGACATTTACACTTGGTTACCTCAAACTAGATACTTCAATCAAATCTTATTAATTATTCAAGAACAACTTTTCGGTAAGAAATTTTTTATGAGTAAATAATCTACTCAATAATCAATAAACTCTTTATTGATTGGAGGCAACGGAGTGGTCAGCCGGAACGCGCTTATGAAAGGGGGGGTTGGCACGCGGCGGAGGAGCCTTCGGAAACAGTCGTCGCCTTGTCTTCGCGATGAAATCGCTCGACATTCCGAGGAATCGGCTCGACACCTGCGGCGGACGCGAGCTGCCGGCGCTGTTCGGGAGCGGAAAAAACTCGAAGTCACGCATGCGCAAAATGCTTGAAAATGGCACACGCGCAAAGCGCAGCCCCAGCGTCCAGTGCACACCTTGTTGGGCAACATTTTGAAATTACTTTGCTACTTCTAAGTGACTGATCGCAAAGGTGTTAGGTGGTTGAAGCATATCCGAATATCCGAAATAGAAGGATACCATTAATGAGCCAGGCCACAGCAAAGCCTATCGGCGGTGTAGGGAACAGATAACTAACAAATAGTGCGCCATGAACAATAGCAGGCATCAAGATACTTCCGGTTTTCTCTCGCATCAGTCCGAAAAAGAACCCGTAAATAACAGTCATCACTCCCGCCGGCCAATCCAGCGCAAATTGACCAACCAGTGGATTAAATGGATTCAACAAATGGGCGAAGCCAAACAAAAATGATGAGATAATCAAACCCCACCCAAAAATAAATCCCTTGAAATGGAGTTTCTTCTCGAATACTTCATTCAATCTGGATTGAAAATAACCCCTGAACAAAAATTCTTCGCTAAAACTGACTATGAGTAATTGGAAGATAATCGTACTGAGGACATTTTCTGTCCATTTGAAGTCACCGAAGAATAGTACGGCAAGAATGAGTGAGCCGTCGAGAATCAATGCAAAAATCAATCCCCATCTAACTCCAAATCCCCAATTCTTCAAGGTTAGCCCATAGGTTGTGAGGTTTCTCTTGGCAACTATAATGATCAAGAGAGTCATAATAATATAAAAAATGTGATTAAAATAGTTCCAGTAGAGTTGTTGCTGTTGCCACACAGCCCATGATGTAGTAGACCATGCCCAAATAACAAGGGAACTAAGTACAAAGACCGAACCGACTTCGATAAGAGCTATGATTTTTGTTTTCACACATTCCTCAATTTGTTTTGTTGCCGAACGGTCTGGCTAATCCGACGCCGACTCTTGCAAAGTGACTAGCTGATTCTAGCTCGAATTCTAGCATTTTGCCGCTGAATCCCCACGCTAAAGGCGGTCAGGTGGCAATAAAATATCGACTTCTTATTTGGATTATTCATCCAAATACACCCCCCAGGCCAGGTCATCAAACTGCGCAACGAAATCTTCCGAAAAGTATTTAGCATAATCCTGGCGTTCCTGGAGATAGTAGCCAAAAAACGCGGTTACGAAATGGTTCATGCGTTTTACCGAATCGGCTTGCAGCATACTCAAATGGCTCTCGCCTATAAAAGAAACCAGGTATTTTTCGGTAGTCTTGAGATGTTCATATATAAATACGGTTTCGTATTGGTAAGAAGGCATTTCATCTTGTGTACCACAGATGATGAAAACCGGGATATTAATTTCTGCCAAACCGCGTTCACCGAAAAACCAGGCGCCATCTGGCGCTAGCGGAGCAACAGCGCGAATACGCTCATCCGTCAATGGCTGCCAAAGACCATCCTGACTGGATGTGATTTCCTCCCCGGCGTTGGCTGCGAACTCATCCCACATTGTTATCGCGTTGCAAAATATACCAATCATCAATTGTGATCGATTTTCAACTGAGGTGGGCGCATTCTGACAGGATGAGAAATAATGTTCCGGGTTCCAGCGTGCACCACTGACGGCAAGAGAATTATATCCGTCACCCGAATATCCTGTTATGCCGGCGTGATCTGTATCGATCAAACCTACCAGTTCTTCGGGTGGCTGGTTTGCCAGATGATCCAGTACAAACAGGATGTCACGCGGAATTTCAATCGTCTGTAAATCGTAATTAATGTATTTATCTGGGGAGCGAATGATCACCATAACGAAACCGTAGGTTGCCAGATGGGAAGTGAATATTGTGTCGCCCGAATTTGAACCGGTAAGGATCAATTGATATGGTGCGCCACTCCAATCGACAGGGGCATTTTTCTTGATGTGATAACCATTGGAAGCGGGTTGTTTTAAAGCCGGATACCACAGGGTGATCTCGATTTTGCGCCCACCACGGCTCTCATCGATAAATATATATTCCTGGTAACCCCCCAGGTATGACCCAGGCTGTGAGAGGGGGAAAGCGCTGGGCGTTTGGGTCGCCTGTGGTGCGGTTGTTGAGGTTGCTTTATCCTGGAACGTAGTTGCTTTTACTACTGGGTTTGTGAAGGTTGCTTTATCCTGGAACGTAGTTGCTTTTGCTACTGGGTTTGTGAAGGTTGCCGTTGCTGGTGTTGTTGAAGTGGAGCTGCAGGCACATAGAAACAAAAGCCCTAATACAATCATTCCGACAAATCCGAACCTTCTCATGGCCATTCTCCTTATGAATATTTACGATGAAAATTGACCAATGTAAACCGCTATGCTTCCGCTCAATTAGAGGATAAATCAATTCTCCAAATGAAACAAGATCCTATCAATTTTTTACCGCCCAACGAATTAAGTATTGATGCGGCGAAAATAACGAAAATCAGTAAAAAGGCTCAATATGCCGCTGTATCAGTCCGAGTTGAACTAAGCCGATTTAGTAACGAAGCCTGTCTATTTGGAATTTAAGGCAGACAGGCAAAGCATAATCAATTTCTTGCATATCGATATGCATAGATTGTACAATTATAAAACCAACCAACGCAAGCCAGAAACGCAACAAAAGCAGTCTGCCCGGATCCTATTTTTTGAGTTTAGGCGAATTGAAATATGAGTGCAGGGTTGAAAACCAGCATCCACCAGAAAAAATGGAAGGGAAAAAGTTGAATTGGCTTATTGTGGGCAGGGCGACGTCGTCCAGAACGGCGGGGGAGGTCTGCCCATCCGGCTGGTGA
>JACZIY010000536.1 GCA_014860845.1 Anaerolineaceae bacterium | reverse complement strand
GCATATTCCAGACGGTTCAGATTGATCGCAATAAAGTCTGCACATTTACCTGCCTCGAGAGAGCCAACATCTTTGCGGCCAAGAACTGCTGCGCCACCTATTGTCGCTAATTCTAAGGACTGACGTGCGGTAAATAACTTTTCAGATCCATCACTGGATAATGAAGCACCCATCAATCCTGCCCTCAATCTGGCCAGTAACATAGCCTGTCGAGCTTCAGCCAATAAATGAGAACCATCATTGCTTGCTGAACCATCAACTCCCAGTCCGACTTTAACGCCTGCCAACAAATAATCCAGAATTGGAGCTGCTCCGGATCCCAGCCGCATATTGGAGCTGGGACAATGCGCAACCCCACAACCTTCGTGAGCAAAAACTTGAATCTCTTCCTGATTAATATGAACAGAATGGGCAAACCAGACATCATTTCCCACCCAATTCAGTGATTGCATGTATCCCAAAGGTCTGTAACCAAATTTCTCGAGACAGAAGACTTCTTCATCCTGGGTTTCAGCCAGGTGCGTATGCAATTGAACGCTGTATTCCCTTGCTAATTTTGCGGATTGTACCATCAACTCGCCCGTTACACTAAATGGTGAACAGGGAGCTAACACAATTTGAACCATCGACCCGGGTTTGGAATCATGGTATTTTTGAATTAGTCTTTGAGAATCCTTCAAAATAAATTCTTCATTATCCACCACGGAATCCGGAGGTAATCCACCTTTACTCTCACCCAGACTCATGGAACCACGAGACGCGTGCAACCGTAACCCTACTTCAGATGCAGCATCGATTTCATCATCAAGTTTTGACCCATTTGGAAAGAGATATAAATGGTCTGATGCTGTTGTGCAGCCGGAAAGTGCCAATTCCGCCAGAGCGGTCTGAGTGGAAATACGAATATCATCGGGTGTCATTTTCGCCCAAATTGGATAAAGTGTTTTTAACCAATTAAATAAATTCACATCCTGGGCTGCTGGTATTGCTCTTGTTAATGTTTGATAAAAATGATGATGTGTATTGATTAAACCTGGCAGGACAATATGACCAGTTAAATCCAGCACTTCATCTGCAGTTTCCGGTAATTCTTCTGAAGGACCAATCTGCTCGATAAATCCATTGCGAGCAAAAAGGCCACCATCACGAATCTCGCGGCGGTGGCCATCCATGGTTACAATCAAAGTTGCATTCTTAATTAAGATGGTTTGATTTTTCATTTTCTGAATTCTCTAATCTCTTAGTTATTTGTTAGACAACTACACAACCATCCAGAGTTTAGCAAGAATTCAAGTAAAAGTCAATTGTCAGACAACATCAATTTTTTATTTTAAATCAGCAATTTCTGCAGCTCTCAATGTATTTTTCATCAGCATAGCAATGGTCATAGGACCAACACCGCCGGGGACCGGCGTTATTACTCCAGCCACCTCTGAAACTTCATCAAAGGCTACATCACCAACCAGTTTATAACCTCGTTTTGCTGTTGGATCATCGACACGATTCACTCCAACATCAATGACAACTGCACCTGGTTTTACCCATTCTTTCTTAACCATTTCAGCTCGTCCAACAGCAGCAACCAAAATATCTGCCTGACGGACAACATTCGGTAAATCTTTGGTTCTGGAGTGGCAAATCGTTACTGTAGCATTTGCTCTTACCAGCAGTAACGCAACTGGCATACCAACAATATTGGATCTTCCCAGAACAACTGCATTCTGACCTTCAATTTTTGGAACAACCTGTTCGATAAGATACATTGTTCCAGCTGGCGTACAGGGGATGAAAAGCGGATCACGACCTTTTTGAGCCAATCGACCAATATTTAATGGATGAAAACCATCCACATCTTTCTCAATACTGACCATATTTAATACACGTTCTTCATCCAAACCAGAAGGTAACGGCAGTTGTACAAGAATCCCATGAACAGTTGGATCATCATTCAATTTCTTTACCAGATCTTCAACTTCTTGTTGTGTTGCATCCGCGGATAATACATGACCGAATGAATTAATTCCAGCTTCTTGACAGGCTTTGTGTTTTGAGCGTACGTATACTTGTGAAGCAGGGTTTTCTCCGACTAAAACTGTTGCCAGTCCAGGTACCATTTTTCCATCAGCAACTCGTTTCTCAACTTGTTCTTTAACTTCCAGTCTTACATTTTCGGCTATTGTTTTTCCATCCAAGATTGTTGCAGTCATTCGATTAACCTCCAGAAAGATTTCAATAGTGTAAATTATACATAGGAAATATTAAATAAACCAATCCAACCTGATTTTTTGGTTGGATTGATGAACATTAAGATACAAATATATTTTACTTAATTACAACAGGGAACAGGTTTTCCATCAGGGTGATGTTCTCTAAGGTATTTTTCCAGGAACATTCCAGTATAGGAATCACTGATTTTGCATATCTCTTCGGGAGTACCACTGGCGAGTAATAATCCACCACGATCTCCACCTTCAGGTCCCAAATCAATGATATGGTCAGCTATTTTTATAATATCGAGATTGTGTTCAATGATTAATACTGTATTTCCAGCATCAACCAGGCGTTGTAGTACTTCTATTAATTTATGAACATCCGCTGCATGTAATCCAACAGATGGTTCGTCTAATACGTAAATCGTTTTACCTGTCGATTTTCTGGAAAGTTCTTTCGACAATTTCACCCGTTGTGCTTCACCGCCAGATAAAGTTGGAGCAGGCTGGCCAATTCTCACATACCCAAGACCAACATCCGATAATGTTTGTAATTTGTTAACAATGGATGGAAATGCTGCGAATAATTCCAAACCACCCTCGACGGTCGTATCCAGTACATCAGCAATGTTATTACCTTTGAATTTCACCTGTAAAGTCTCTCGATTGAAGCGTTGTCCATGACAAACATCACAAGGAACATAAACATCAGGCAGGAATTGCATCTCAATCCTTAATTGTCCCTGACCTTGACAAGCTTCACAACGACCACCATGAACATTAAACGAGAATCTACCAATCTTATAGCCACGCATTTTGCTTTCAGGTAATTCTGCGAATAATTGCCTGACCTCATCGAATAAACTGGTATAAGTACCTGGATTGGAGCGTGGTGTTCTGCCAATAGGTGATTGGTCTATATTGATGATCTTATCGATGAATTCTATGCCTTCAATCCTATCATAAGATCCTGGTTGGGTACGAGCGCCCATTATTTCTTTCGCGAGTGCGTGATACAGGATATCCACCATTAAGGTTGATTTTCCTGACCCTGATACTCCTGTAATGCAGACCAATTTGCCTAATGGAATGGCTACATCCAGATTTTTGAGATTATTCTCACGTGCTCCACGAATGGTAATCATCTGACCATTACCTTTACGGCGAAATGCAGGTAACGGAACTTGTTTTCTGCCCGATAAATACGCACCTGTAAGTGATCTTTTTGATTTTAGAATGTCTTTTATCGTTCCCTCAGCAACAACTTCACCCCCATGTTCGCCCGCGCCGGGTCCCAGATCAACAATCCAATCCGCAGTGCGAATCGTATCATCGTCATGTTCCACAACTAATACAGTGTTTCCTAAATCTCGAAGATTCTCAAGTGTATTTAATAATCGACTGTTATCTCTGGGATGTAACCCAATGGAAGGTTCGTCCAAAACATATAGAACCCCCATGAGTCTTGAACCAATTTGTGTTGCCAGTCGAATTCGTTGAGCCTCACCACCTGAAAGCGTAACTGCTGATCTACCTAAAGTCAGGTAATCCAACCCTACATCTACCAGGAAGCCTAAACGGGATTGTATTTCTTTTAAGATTCTGGATGAGATGATCTGCTCTTTATTTGAAAGTGGTGATTGATCCCCAATTAGATAATTCACCCATTCCAATAATTTCAAAATATGCCAATCTGTTACTTCCAGAATATTCTTTTTATCGATTGTGATGGCTAATGCTTCTTTTCTTAATCGTGCACCCTTACAGGTTGGGCATGGACGGTCACCCATCCAACTACCAATTTTCTCGCGAATGTAATTAGAATTCGTTTCTTTGAACCTTCTCTGCAGGTTATTGATAATTCCTTCGAATGGCGCCTGATAACTGACCGAACGTTCGTTTTTGCCAACCATATTAATGGTGAACATATCACCATTGGTCCCATATAGAATAAGTTGCAACTGTTCTGGCGAATAGGTACTCACTGGAACA
Source organism: Anaerolineaceae bacterium (assembly GCA_014860845.1). Next base: position 8,737 of record JACZIY010000536.1, on the reverse strand, counting down.
TTCAATTTTATTCCGTATGCATCCGCCATCGCTTTCAACATAGCCCAATAATATCCCCCCTGATCTTTGGGTTTAGACCATTCCAGAGCATTTATTGCGCCTTGTTCAAGCGTAAGGTCTTTATTTGGAATCAAAAGATCTGGATCAATCTCCATTTTCGTTCCCAAACCCTGACAATCCTGACAGGCTCCATGAGGTGTGTTAAATGAAAAAGTTCGTGGTTCAATCTCAGGTATGGTACTACCATGTTCTGGACAGGCTAATTGTTCAGAATAAAAATAATCTTCATAAGGCTCCTGGGTAATATTCTGAATGGTGATATGTCCTTCGCCAACTTTGAGCGCAGTCTCAACTGAATCTGTCAGGCGTGTTAAAGCAGATTGTCTATCCTCTTCATTCTCAAAATTTCCAATCACCAAGCGGTCTACTACCGATTCGATGGTGTGGATTTTGTATCGATCCATCTTGATATCATCGTCCAGGTTGTAAATAACACCGTCCACACGCACACGTACGAAACCAGCTTTCCGGATTTCATCGAATACTGCCTGGTATGTACCCTTTCGACCTCTGACAATAGGTGCCAGAATGATCAATCTGGATCCATCAGGTAATCGTAGAATTGCATCCACAATTTCCTGGGCACTCTGGCGGGAAACTTCTCGTCCACAAACATGACAATGTGGAATACCCACCCGAGCGAACAATAATCTCAAGTAATCATATGTTTCTGTTACTGTTCCAACAGTGGATCTTGGGTTTCTAGAGGTAGCTTTTTGATCGATTGATACAGCTGGGGATAATCCCTCGATTGCATCCACATCTGGTTTTTCCATCTGTCCTAAAAATTGACGAGCATATGCTGATAAAGACTCCACATATCTTCTTTGACCTTCAGCAAAAATTGTGTCGAATGCTAATGAACTCTTTCCAGAACCGGATAAACCAGTGATGACAACTAATTTATCTCTTGGGATTTCCACAGTAATATTTTTTAAGTTGTGCTCGCGAGCACCAACAACTCGAATTGAATTCATAAACAACCTGACCTGATAAAATTATTGCTATTATTATAGCACAAATGTTTTATTTTTAATGTTTCCACAGCCAACTAATGATTATATCAATCATTCTAATAACTATTTAAATTTGTAAAAAGATGGATTTCTAAACATTATTTTGAAATAAGAAAATCATTTTCTCAGGAATATTCATTATTACCTGAAAGTAAACACTTGTATAATCATTTTTATTTACTCAAATAAGGATGTGAATTATGGATGAAATTGCACATAAACGCGCCATACGTGCCTGGACAATGTATGATTGGGCGAATTCCACATTTGCCACCACAATTGCAGCTGCTGTATTACCAGTCTATTATTCAACAGTGGCATCAAAGAATCTTCAACCACACGAAGCGACTTCTAACTGGGCTTTCACAACAACAATCGCATTGGTTTTAGTAGCACTTTTAGGTCCAATTTTAGGAGCAATGGCCGATTTTTCTGGCGCTAAAAAACGTTTTATGAGCATTTTCGTAGTTGTCGGTGTGACAGGAACAGCACTACTCTATCTGGTTAAGAGTGGGGATTGGTTAATGGCATCCGTTTTCTATATTATTGGTTCCATTGGATTCGCCGGGGCTAATGTTTTTTATGACTCCCTTCTCCCGCATATTGCACATGAAGATGAAATCGACCAGGTATCCTCGCGTGGGTATGCCATGGGATATGCAGGTGGTGGAATTTTGTTAGCGATCAATCTTGTAATGATTATGTTTTCACCGGATCATCTAACAGAGTTAATGACCCGATTATCCTTCTTGACTGTTTCCATCTGGTGGTTGGTTTTCACCATCCCACTTTGGAGAAATGTAAAAGAACCTCCACGTCGTATTCTGGCCTCTGAAATAGGGTTTAATCCAGTCAAAGCCAGTTTCAGTCGCTTATCTTATACATTCAAAGAAATCAAAAAATATAAAGAATTAACCAAGTTCATCGTCGCCTTTTGGTTATACAACAATGGTATAGGAACCATTATTTTCATGGCAACTATTTATGGTACCGAATTGGGTTTTTCATCCACAACAACCATCGGTACATTGTTAATGGTTCAATTCGTGGCTATTCCTTTTGCGTTTTTATTTGGTTGGTTAGCAAAAAAAATTGGAACAAAACGATCGATTCTCCTCAGTCTTATAATCTACACATTAATTGCAATTGGAGGGTATTTTTTATATAAGGAAATACATTTCTGGTTATTAGGTTTTGCTGTGGCAACCGTTCAGGGAGGTAGCCAGGCGCTCAGTCGATCATTATTTGGTCGAATGATGCCTAAATCAAAATCTGCAGAATTTTACAGCTTTTTCAGCGTCAGTGAGAAAATTGCGGGTACTGTAGGCCCATTATTGTTTGGTGTGGTCAGTCGCTTGATGGGTGGTAGTCGCTTGAGTATTGTTTCATTGATCATCTTTTTCTCCCTTGGCGGGTTGTTATTGTGGCGAGTAAAAGAAAAAGATGGAATCGCCATTGCGGATGCAGAAGAGAAAATTCTGATCGCTAACAATATTATGTAATTATTCTCTGATGGGTGAAATCTCCCATTGAATCATTATTGTAAGACTTCGTACAATTCCACCAACACCCCATTGGTGCTTTTTGGATGGACAAAAGCCATTTTCCTGCCAGGCAACTCTAACGCCACTTCATTAATTAATCGTATACCTTTTTCTTTCAACTGGGCAAGCATTTCGTCAATATTATCCACCTCAAAACATAGATGATGCATTCCCCCACCACGTTCTTCAATAAATTTTGCTACACCGGTATCCCAGCTGGTTGGTTTCACCAACTCTACTTCACTATCTCCAACCGGAATAAAAACAACTTCAGATTTTTGGCTGGGAACATCCTCTACATGATCAACCTGAAGACCCAACGCGTCCCGCCAAAATTTAAGTGATTCCTCCACGTCCTTAACTGCTATTGCAATATGATTGATTTTCTTGATTTTTGCCATTTTCAATCCTTTCTAAATCCAGGTAGGTGGTTGATACTCCCCCCATGTTTTTCGTAAAACGCCACAAATTTCACCCAGAGTCAATTGATTTTCAACACATTCAATCATGAGTGGCATCAAATTATTGTTACCAAAAGATTCTCTTTCTAGTTGAGTTAACAATTCACTTACTTTGATCTGATCGCGTGAAGATTTTAATTTAGTAAGGTTTTCAATCTGGTTTCTCTCAATTGCAGGATTAACAGCTAAACGCTCTAATTCAATTTTCTCATTCACTTCGAAAGCGTTCACCCCGACGACAAGGTTTTCTTTGTTCTCCACAGATTTTTGATATTGGTAAGCAGCCTCTTGAATTTCATTTTGTAAATACCCAAGTTCAATTGCTTTTAAAGCACCCCCCAAATCATCAATTCTTTCAATATATTTCTTCGCCTGGGATTCAATTTCATCTGTCAAATACTCAATTAGATAGGAACCACCTAACGGATCGATCGAATCTGCCACCCCGGATTCATAACCGATTACTTGTTGCGTTCTCAATGCAACCCTGACTGACTTTTCAGTCGGCAACCACAGCGCTTCATCCATACTATTGGTATGTAAAGACTGAGTTCCGCCCATTACAGCTGCTAAAGCTTGAATGGCTACTCTAACCACATTATTTTCAGGCTGCTGTGCTGTTAAAGTAGATCCACCAGTTTGGGTATGGAATCTCAACATCCAGGATCTTGGGTCTTTGGCGTCGAATCGTTCTTTCATGATCCTTGCCCAAAGACGTCTGGCTGCTCTGAATTTTGCTACTTCCTCTAAAAATTGATTGTGCGCAGCAAAGAAGAAAGATAATTGTTGTGAAAATTCATCAACTCCCAATCCAGAATGCAATGCCGATTCAACATACGCAATCGCATTGGCCAAGGTAAACGCTACTTCCTGCGCAGCAGTCGATCCAGCTTCACGAATATGATAACCAGAAATACTGATCGTATTCCAATGGGGAATATTCTCCTTACAGTATTTGAATATGTCGGTAATTAATCGCATGGATGGTTGCGGAGGATAAATATATGTCCCTCTGGCAATGAATTCTTTAAGAATATCATTCTGGATGGTTCCTCGCAGTCGTTTTGGATCTACGCCCTGTTTCTTCGCCACTGCAATATACATTGCCAATAAAACAGCCGCTGGCGCATTGATTGTCATGCTAGTAGAAACTCTGTCTAAAGGAATCTCACGAAATAAAATCTCCATATCACCTATCGATGAAATGGAAACACCTACTTTACCCACCTCTCCGGTCGCAATTGGATCATCAGCATCATACCCAATTTGAGTTGGCAAATCAAAAGCGACGGATAATCCAGTTTGACCCTGGGCAAGCAAATAACGATAACGTTCGTTAGACTCCTCAGCCGTCGCGAACCCTGCATACTGTCGCATGGTCCACAGTCGACCTCGATACATCGTTGGTTGAACGCCACGGGTAAATGGAAATTCTCCTGGAAATCCCATTTGCTCTACATAATCCGCATCATTTGGTAACGCCACATTGGGAACTGGAATATTAGAGGTTGTAAAGAAATTTTCTTTTCTTTCTGGATATCTATTTGTAATAGGATGAAGGACGTCCTTCTCCCATTGTTTTTTTCTAGCCTCTAAATCCATAAATACCTCTTAAAATTTTATAGTGTAAAATCAGTATACTTGATGTCAAATTGATTGTGGAGTGATATTTTATCCACGAAATTTCGACATAAATCCTTGTAACAAGGAAGAATTCTCATTATGACACCATTTCTGCAAATTTGTACGATTTTAGCAATCTTATTACTGGCAGCCAAAGCTGCTGGATATCTCAGTACCAAATTAGGTCAACCATCTGTTCTGGGAGAATTATTGATTGGTGTAATTCTCGGCCCTTCATTGATTAGTATATTCAACTTTTCATTCCTGGATTATAAAGAATTACCTCATTTCATCAATGAGTTTGCAGAAATCGGAGTCCTTTTGTTGATGTTTATTGCTGGTCTGGAATTACAGCTTTCTGATTTGGCAAAGAATAAAGGCGCATCCGCATATGCTGGAATCCTCGGAGTTTTAGTTCCTGTTTTATTAGGATTTATGGTCGGCAATTTCTTTTCAATGAAATTTGAACATTCAATGTTTCTTGGGTTAACTCTTGGTGCTACCAGTGTCAGCATCAGTGCTCAAACACTCATTGAATTAAAAGTTCTACGCAGCAGAGTTGGCTTTGGATTATTAGGCGCTGCTGTATTCGATGATATGTTGGTAATCCTGTTATTATCAGGTTTCATTGCACTCAATCAAGGTGGTTCAGCAATTGAAATCATTATAGTTTTATTCAAAATGGTTGTATTTCTCAGCTTATCTCTGGCTTTTGGATATTGGGTGTTGCCAAAAATTTCGCGAAAAGTTCAAAACCTTCCTATAGCACAAGGGACAATTACGCTTGCAATCATTATTATGCTGGTCTACGGCGTTTCAGCTGAATTGTTGGGAGGAATGGCTGCCATCACCGGCTCCTTTATAGCTGGTCTGATGTATGCCCGCACACAAGAAAGAACTGAAATTGAAAGAGGGTTGCGATCCTTATCGTATGGTTTTTTTGTTCCCATTTTCTTCATTAACATTGGTTTACATGTCGATGTTAGAGGAATGAGTATTTCGTCTCTCTGGATTCTGGTGATGATTACAATCGCTGCATTAATAGGAAAAATACTTGGTGCAGGATTAGGGGCAAAAATTGGAAAGTTCAACTGGATGGAATCTCTTCAATTAGGCATCGGGATGATTAGCCGTGGTGAAGTTGGTCTTATCGTTGCTACAGTAGGATTACAGGAAAATTTACTAAATCCCGAATTATATTCATCAATCGTGGGAATGGTACTGATCACTACATTAATTACCCCACCATTATTACGAGCCTCATTTGCAAAATCCATCAATTTAGAAAAACCGATGCAATCATAAGGAGAAAAAAAATGTACTTTATTCTATTTGTACTCCATGACATATCCAAAATGAAAGATTTATTACATGCCTGGGAAGAAGCAGGGGTTAAAGGTGCTACCGTTCTTTTCAGCACCGGTCTAGGTAGAATTCGCCAAAATTTCGGTTTAATGGAAGATTTTCCACTTTTCCCAACCATGAGTGAGATCCTCGATCGGGTTGAAAATATGGATTTAAGTCGAACATTATTCTCAGTGGTGGAATCTGATGAGATTGTTAAAAACGTTTTAAAACATACCCAAAAAATAGTTGGGGATCTCAATAAACCAAATACTGGTATTCTGATCGTGTTACCGGTGGCTCAGGTATATGGATTGAGACAATACAATCCTGAAATCGACGATTAAAAATGAAAAAAAATATTATCAGTTGTTTTATCGGGAAACCAAACATAGAAAAATCCATTTGACACGAAATCAACCGTCTGATAGAATTCGGACGCCTCAAGCGTTGTACCCTTCGCTTGAAATCATATTAAGAAAGGGCTAGAAAAATGAAAGTATTGTTGTTGAAAGACGTTTATAAATTAGGTCGTGCTGGTGATATAAAAAAGGTTGCTGCTGGATATGGCCGTAACTTTTTAATACCCCAAGGATTTGCTGTGAATGCAACACCAGGGGCATTAAAACAGGTTGATCAGATCCGGAAGCGTGCTGCAGAACGACGAGCCGTGTTGAACAACGAATTGGGTGGCATCGCTGCGTTGTTGGAAAAACTGACCATAAGTTTTCCAAGCAAAGCTGGTGAGACTGGTAAATTATATGGTTCAATCACCCATCAGATGGTCGCTGATGCAATTAATAAAAAATTAGGAACCAAAATCGATCGTCGTCAAATTGAAGTTCAACCCATTCGAAATTTGGGAGACCATTTTGCAAAGATTCGGTTGACAGTTGATCTGGTTCCAGAAATCAAAATTATCGTTCATCGCGAAGGCGAAACCGTAGCTGTTGACGAGAAAAAAGAAGAAGTTGCCGAAATTGCCGAAGTCGTCATAGAAGAAACAACTGAAAAATAATTCTTTTTCTATTAGATAAAAACGACCGGCATCTCATCACCCTTGTTGACATGCCGGTCGTTTGTTAAACTATAACCATGACAATCACTTTAGGAGAATTAATTCAAAAAGCCCGGGAAGATAAAGGGCTTAACCTGGCTGAAGTGGCTTACCAGACAAAAATTCGTGAGCACTATCTGTTTGCGTTGGAAAATGACCAGATTGAAAAAATGCCTTCCAAAATGCAAGGAAAAGGCTATCTACGTATTTATGCTCAATTCCTTGATCTCGATGAAAAAATGATCCTCACAGCCTGGGATCATCCAGAAAAACTTGTAATTGAGCAAAAAGCGGAAGAAATCGTTGAAGAAATTTTATCTGAACCAGATTTGCAGGAAGAAGTCGAAGATGAAGTGGTTGTATCTGAGAAAATTTCTCCGTCAGAAGAAAAAATTTTTCATGGGGGTAATGACAATTTCAAAGAAAATGGAAAAAATGGGATAGAAAAATTATCCCTTTCTAAACAAATTTTCATTTCTATTGGTGAAAAATTAAATGTCCAACGCCAGCAGTTAAATCTATCTACCGATGATATTGAGCAGTTTACCAGTATTCGCCCATTTTATCTGGAAGCCCTGGAAAAAGGAGCGATCGAAAAATTACCTTCCATTCCCCAGGCAAGAGGGATGCTTAATAATTACGCCACGTTCCTGAATCTTGATGTTGACAAAATTATGATCGAATTTGCGGAGGGTTTACAAACCCGTCGCAATGAAAGTTATGCTCCTCACAAAATCGGATCGGACAATCAATTAGCTTATCAATCACCTGAAGTGAAAAAAGTTGGTTGGTTAAAATTTATTACTGCAGATTTATTACTTACATCAGGTTTAATCATTGCTTTATTTATTTTCATTCTCTGGGGTGCTGCAAATATCAGTGGCTTTCAGGAGAAAAATGAAGAAGTCGAACCACCTTCCATTTCTGATGTTCTTTTGGAGAGCACCCCTGACATTCAAGAAACAGTTCTATCAACAGAAGTATTCCTTGAGCCAACTTCTACCCTTCTCGCCAATAAAAGTGAAGGAACATCTGAAGAAACAAGTGAGGTGGAAATTGGAACTCAACTCTCAGGTTTACCCGTTCAAGTATATATAATCGCTCGACAAAGAGCTTATCTCAAAGTGGATGTGGATGGTGAAACAGTATTTACAGGGCGAACTGTTCCTGGAAACGCATATGAATATTCTGGCTCCTCTTCGGTAGAAATATTAACGGGAAATGCTGCAGCATTAGAAATATTCTATAATCTTGTCCCGGTCGGTGTGATCGGAGATGTAGGAGAAGTAAAATCTCTTGTCTTCACCACTTCAACAGGAATCATTACTCCTACACCAAGGTTCAGCCCTTCACCAACGATTACCTTGCAGCCAAGTCCAACATTGCAACCAAGCTCCACAGCAACTCTACCTCCAACAATTACGCCAACGGTGACCCCATTAATCCCATGAAAACTTTAAAAAAAGAAACTTTTTACTTATTATCTTTAGGTTGTGCTAAAAACCTGGTCGACTCAGATTCAATTGCTCACCTTCTAACCCAGGGTGGTCTCAGGGGAGTAGAAAAACCAGAACAAGCGGAAGTCTTGATTGTCAACACATGTGGTTTCATCAAGCCTGCCAGTGACGAATC
>JACZIY010000535.1 GCA_014860845.1 Anaerolineaceae bacterium | reverse complement strand
AAGCTGTGACACCATCTATTAAATTTACCTTCCTTACTCTGAGCGGCTTATGGAGTGTTTTCTTGTGTCCGGATACTGACCAATTTTTATCCGGTGCTAAAACCGACACCCTACCCAATTGGGTTAAAGATCTCGCTAATTCAATAATCCCTGGAGCCAGAATTCCATCATCGTTGGTTACAAGAATGTGTGTCATTAACTTTTCCTGTCTGGTATGATTTTTAATTAACTTCCTTTATATATATCTCCATTATAGAATAATAAGACGAATCATTTGATATCCAGTATTCTGTTCCCTGCATTAATTGAAAAGCCTTGACACAAGCCATATTTTTTCTGGACGATTCAACAAACTTCATGATATACTAATCCGGCTGCGAAAAGCAGTACATTACACACGTTCTCTGACCATATCAGCGTGCATCCTGGATGTTCTGATCAAATGGGTTGACGAGAGCGGAGGACTAACGAAAATTTATAAGGAGAAAGTAAAAACAATATGGCATCTGTAATTTCCATGAAAGCTCTCTTGGAAAGTGGTGTTCACTTTGGTCACCGTACCAATAAATGGCACCCTGGAATGCGACCGTTTATCTTTACGGAACGCAATGGTATTCATATCCTTGATCTGCAACAAACAGTCAAGGCAATCAATTCAGCCTATAATATCGTGCGCGATACAGTAGCAGCTGGTGGAACAATTCTGTTCGTGGGTACAAAACGTCAGGCGCAAGAAACAATTAAAGAAGAAGCTATGCGCTGTGGTATGCCCTACGTTACAGAAAGATGGTTGGGTGGAACATTAACCAATTGGACAACAATTAGCCAACGAATCGGCGAACTTGAACGGTTAGAAAAACTTCACGAGACTGGTGACATCAATTCTTACACCAAAAAGGAAGCGTTGATGATCGATCGTGAAATTAACCGTCTGATGATCCGTTTAAGCGGTGTTCGCAACATGAAGAAAATCCCTGATTTGCTCTTCATTATTGATGTCAGCCGTGAAGAGACAGCTGTTCATGAAGCGAACTTAAAGGGTGTTCCCATCATCGCAATGGTCGACACGAACTGCGATCCACGCCACATTGACCATGTGATTCCCTCAAATGATGATGCAATTCGAGCGATTAAACTAATGGTTGCCAAAATTGCTGATGCAGTAGTTGAAGGTAAATCCTTACGCAAAGATGAGGATCTCGATGAAGAAATGACACCTGGCGAAGAAAAACCAGTGGTTGTGCGTCGTCGCATGGAAGAAGATGCGGAATTGGCTGATGAGACATTATTGGGTGCTTCAACTTTAGCAAAACTTGATGTTGAAAAAGAAGAAGAAGTTGTGGAAGAAGTCGAAGAAGTTGTAGAAACAATCAAAGCAGAAACAGATAGTGTTGTTGAAGATCTTGTTGATGTCGAAGAGGAAGAAGTTGTTGTTAAAAAACCTGCAACAAAAGCCAAAAAAACTACAAAAGCCAAAGCTACAAAAAAAGCTGAAGCACTAACTGAAGTAGTTGCTGAAGATGTTGAAGAAGATGTATCAATCGAATCTGAAGATTTGGATGAAAAGTAGAACATTCCTTTGTTTGGAATGAAAGAAAATTAAGGATTTTTAAAAATGGCAATTTCAACTGAAGATATCAAAAAATTAAGAGAGTCTACTGGCGCTGGCATTTTAGATTGCCGAAAAGCACTGGAAAGCGCTGACGGAGATTTAAACAAAGCTTTGGATTTCTTACGCGAAAAAGGTTTGGCAAAAGCCGCCAAACGTGCATCTCGAAATGCCTCTGAAGGTGTGGTCGAACTTTACAATCATGGCAATGGCCGCGTTGGTGTAATGGTAGAAGTAAACGTAGAAACCGACTTTGTTGGTCGCTCTGAACCCTTCCGTGAGCTTGCTCATGAGATCGCACTGCAAATTGCAGCATCGTCACCAGAATACATTCGTGAAGAAGATATTCCACAGGAAGTTTTGGATAAGGAAGCTCAAATTGCAGCTGCCAAAGCTCGTGAAGACGGAAAACCAGAAGCAATCCTTCCACGGATTGTTGAAGGAACTTTAGAAAAATTCAAAAACGAAGTTGTGTTGATGCGTCAGCCATATATTCGCAATGAAGACATTACCATCCAACAATTAATAAATGAAAAAGTTGTTTCATTGGGTGAAAATATTGTTGTTCGCCGATTTGCCCGTTGGGCATTGGGTGAAACCACTTCTGAAGAAGAATAATCATAATAAAAGCCAACCAGATGGTTGGCTTTTTTTTTAGAAGGACGCAAAAAAATGGAACAAATCAAATACAAAAGAATTTTACTAAAACTTTCGGGTGAAGCCTTAGGAAATGATTCCGGTGTTGGAATTGATCCACAATGCGCTGTTAGAATTGCAAAACGTGTCAAAGAAGTACGAGAGATGGGCGTTGATGTTGCGATTGTGATCGGCGCAGGAAACCTCTGGCGAGGAAAACAAGGTCTGGATCTTGGTATGGATCGCGCAACCGCAGATTACATGGGGATGTTAGCAACAGTGATGAATGGTCTGGCATTGATGGATGCGCTTGAATCGATTAATGTCGTTACCAGACTGCAATCCGCCATCGAAATGCGTTCTGTCGCAGAGCCCTACATACGCCGTAGAGCGATACGTCATATGGAAAAGGGAAGAGTGGTCATTTTCGGTGGTGGTACTGGTAATCCATATTTTTCAACCGACACTGCTGCTGCTTTACGAGCGATGGAAATCGATGCAGATGTCGTCATAAAAGCCACCAAAGTGGATGGGGTGTACGATAGTGATCCCAAGTTAAATCCAAATGCCACTAAATTTGACCATCTCTCATATATTGATACATTAAATAAAAGGTTAGAGGTTATGGATAGCACTGCCATATCATTATGTATGGAGAATAAATTACCTATACTGGTCTTGAATCTTTTTGACCCCTCAGCATTGAAGAAATCCATATTAGGTGAGCCAATCGGTACGCTGGTGGATGATACGCCATAGAAAAAATGGGCTGTAAATACAGCCCATTTTTTTTACCTGGATGATTTTTTACACATCCTGGAATTCCCCTTCAATTACTTCTTCATCATGCTCATTGCCTGGATTAGTATTCTGAGATTCAGAAGATACTGTTTTTCCAGCAATGTATTCCTTCAGAATTTGTTCTAATTCCATGGTAGCTTCTTTAATTCCTGTTGTGTTTTCACCCTTAATTAATTCTCGCAGAGATTGGGTTTTCGTTTCCAGGTCTTGTCTCCTTTGATTATTAATCTCAGCAAATTCTTCCTTCAATTCCTTTTCAGCCTGGTAGATAACCTGATCTGCAATATTTTTTGCTTCAATTAATTCTCTTTTGTGTAAATCATCCGATTCATGTTGTTTTGCATCCTGAACCAATCGATCGATTTCTGCTTTATCCAGATTTGTAGAAGCAGTGATAGTAACTTTTTGTTCTTTACCAGAAGCCTTATCTTGTGCTGAGACATTCAAAATTCCATTTGCATCGATGTCGAACGTTACTTCGATTTGAGGAATTCCCCGAGGTGCGCCTGGAATTCCCTCCAGACGGAATCTTCCCAGGCTGATGTTATCGGATACAAGCTGTCGTTCACCTTGAAGAACATGAACATCGACTGCAGGTTGATTATCTTCGGCTGTGGAGAAAATTTGTGACTTTTTAACCGGGATGGTCGTATTTCTTTCAATCACCTGGGTCATTACACCGCCTAAGGTCTCAACACCCAATGATAATGGGGTTACATCCAGTAAAAGAACATCCTTGACCTGTCCTGATAACACACCAGCCTGTACAGCAGCACCCAGGGCGACGACTTCATCAGGATTTACGGATTTGTTCGGATCTCTTCCTGTTATTGATCGGACGAGATCCTGAACCATTGGCATTCGTGATGAACCGCCAACGAGAACCACTTCGTCAATTTTGGAAGTCGAAAGGTCGGCGTCTTTTAACGCAGCCTCAAACGGCTTACGTAACCGCTCAACCAGATGAGAAGACATCTGTTCAAATTTAGCCCGGCTGATTTTTAAAATCAGATGTTTGGGGCCATTTATATCTGCTGTGATGTAAGGTAAATTTATTTCAGTTTCCATAACCGAAGAAAGTTCAATTTTTGCTTTTTCTGCCGCCTCACGCAATCGTTGTAAAGCCTGACGATCTGATCGTAAATCGATCAGGTTTTCTTTTTTAAACTCATCAGCAGCCCAATTAACCAACACTTCATCCCAATCATCACCACCTAAATGGGTATCCCCACTTGTGGATTTGACTTCAAATACACCGTCACCTACTTCCAAAACTGATACATCGAAGGTGCCACCACCCAGATCAAAAATTAATACTTTTTCATTGACTTTTTTGTCCAGACCATAAGCCAATGCCGAGGCTGTTGGTTCATTAATGATCCGCAAAACCTCCAGACCAGCAATTTTTCCAGCATCTTTGGTGGCTTGACGTTGACTATCATTAAAATATGCTGGCACCGTAATAACTGCCTTCGTAACTGGTTGCCCCAAATAAGATTCTGCATCTGCTTTGAGTTTTGCTAAAATCATGGCTGAGATTTCTTGTGGTGAATAATCCTTACCTGTAATCGGAATCTGCACGCGCGCCTCTCCGGATGGACCTTTTACTACACTGTAAGGCACCATATCAATTTCTTGTTGTACTTCATCAAATTTTCTACCCATAAAACGTTTGATGGATGTCACTGTGTTTTCAGGATTTATAACAGATTGGCGTTTTGCATTTTGCCCAACCAATCGTTCTTTATTCTTGTTAAATGCGACCACAGATGGACAAAGACGTGAACCTTCAATTGTATTGATAACAATCGGATCCCCGCCTTCCATGATGGCTACTACACTATTTGTTGTACCTAAATCGATACCAATAATTTTCGACATTTATTACCTCCTCTAGCATTAATAATCGCTAATGTTAAGAATAATGTACATTCAAAAGAATCCTGTTAACAAATAGTAAGAATTAGATATACATTTTTGTCTTTCAAAGTTTCTTGTTTTTATCGCTAAGGCTATTTATAATCTGAATAGGAAATGAGGAAAAAATGAAATTGATCAGATTAATCACGCTAACTTCATGGATATTCGTAGCCCTACTTATTCCAATCCAGTCTGTTCACAGCCAGACTTTGTCACCTATCATCATTACCATCCAGGTTCAGGGTCCTTTAACACCGGCATTAGTTGGATATATTGATCGCGGATTATCAACTGCTGAAAGGCAGGGTGCTGAACTAATAATCCTGCAATTGGATACACCTGGTGGCAGTATTGATTTAATGAATACCATTGTCCAGAATATTCGATCGAGTGAAATACCAGTCGCGGTTTATGTTGCACCCAGAGGAGCGATCGCAGGAAGTGCAGGAACATTAATCACCCTTGCTGGGCACATCGCGGCGATGGCTCCAGAAACTGCCATCGGTGCTGCCAGCCCGGTCGGCGGTCAGGGAGAAGACCTGGGAGAAACCATCGAAGCAAAACAAAAAGAGATACTGAAAGCCTCTGTCAGATCTTTGGCTGCTAATAGGGGAGCTGATGCGGTAGCTTTGGCTGAGGATACGATTGAAAATGCTAAAGCCGCATCTGCAGAAGAAGCACTGGCAGTAGGTTTAATTGACCTGATTGCTAACGATCAGAATGATCTGGTTGAAAAAATCAATGGTAGTCGTGTTGAGTTAGCTTCAGGATCAAGAGTCCTCAATCTTGATAATTCTGTTCTTCTCCCTGTAGAAATGAGCTTCATTGAAAATCTTTTGCAATTATTAACCAACCCAAATATTTTGTTTATTTTGTTAACCATTGGTGTTCAGGCAATTTTTATTGAATTATCCAATCCAGGAGGGTGGGTCGCAGGATTTATTGGCGCCGTTTGTCTGATCCTGGCAGTATATGGGCTTGGTGTCCTACCTGTAAATTGGTTTGGTATTTTATTTCTGGTTACTGCTTTTATTCTTTTCATACTAGAAATAAAAGCGCCTGTCCACGGTGCATTAACTGCCGCAGGAACAATATCTTTTATCGTTGGAGCATTGGTACTGTTCAATTCAATAGAGACACCGGGATTTCCACAAGTTTCTGTACCATTGGTTATTTCAACAGGAATTTTATTAGCAGGCGGTATTTTTGTCGTTTTGCGATTTGCCATTCGAGCTTTAAAGACTCCCATACAGACAGGAATGGAATCATTGATGGGTTTAACTGGTTACGTCCATTCACCATTAGTACCCAATGGCACGATTCAACTGGCTGGTGAAGAATGGAGCGCAATCACAGATGATTTTGGAAACTTACCTGCTGGAACTCCTGTTAAAGTGATTGATAAACGTGGGATTTCATTAATCGTGAAACGAATTGAAAAATTTTAACAAAAAAGCAGGGTGTTCAACACCCTGCCTATTTTTTATCTAGTTACGCCCGCCAAAAACCTCTTCGGATGGGTCGGACATCTTCTGCCGTAACAAAGGCATCTTTATCCATTTCAAGAACAATTGTTTCTATTTCATCCACTTTCCGTCTCAATACAGCGACATGAAGTACTGAAACCATCCCGCTTCTCCCTCTTCCTGAGACTTCCGTTACCGCGAAACCCGAATTTCTGAGTGCATCCGCAATTCTTGGGCCAGCCATAGGGCTGAAAACTGTCATATGAATATGCCCAATAGCTAATCTGTTTTCGATCAACATTCCCACAACATTTCCAGTTGCAAAACCAGCTGCATACGCAATGATGTTAAGGAAATTATCCATATTAGCCAACACAGAAGTGATTGCAATCACAAACAACATGGATTGAAAGAAGCCTAATATCCAGGCCAACAGTTTTCGTCCCCGGAAGACAAATAGTACCCGGATCGTATCCAATGACATATCAGATACACGCAATAAAAAGATGATCAGAATAATCAGGACTGGAGAGGATGGCAATGGCATAAGAACCTCTTATTTATCAACATTATTTTCTGCAGCTCCAGCGTAAAGATTGTTCATGTATTCTTTCACCATTCTTCTCGTAGAGAATCTTGGCGCGTTGGAACGAATAGTTTCTTTTATGTGGGCAATCCATTCATTTGGCAAATTATCTGCTGATCTGGATTGATAATACAATGGTACGATTTCATTTTCCAGGGTTTCGTAAAGATTTCTTGAATCGATTTCGTCCTGTTGATAGGTTTCTTGATATTCAGTGTCATCACCGATCGGCCACCCATTTTTTCCATTGTACCCCTCACGCCACCAACCATCCAACACCGAGAAATTCAATACACCATTCAATGCTGCCTTCATCCCCGATGTACCGGATGCTTCATTCGGTCTGCGGGGAGTGTTCAACCACACGTCCACACCCTGCACCAATAACCTGGCAACGTTCATATCGTAGTCTTCCAGGAATATCAATCGGCCGCCCATCCTGGCATCTTTGACAGCACGATAGATTTCCTGAATAATTAATTTTCCTGGCTCATCAGCTGGATGCGCCTTACCTGAAAATATAATTTGGACGGGCATGCGTTCATTGGTCACTAACTTGAGCAGCCGTTCATAGTCTCTGAGTACCAGATTTGCTCGTTTATATGTAGCAAAACGTCTGGCAAAACCAATGGTTAAAGAATACGGTTCCATCAAAACACCACTTGCAACAACCTGAACAGGGTGAAAATTACCTTGTTGCCATTTGCGCCTTGCAACTTCATTGCAATAAACAGTCAATTTTCGTTTCAAATGCTTTCTGACTGCCCAAAGTTCAAAATCGGGAATTCTTTCGATGTTTTCCCAAATTTCAGGGTCGTCTGCCCGGTCCATCCAATCAGGAGCCAGGTATTTCTGAAATAAAAGGTTTGTTTGTCTAGCGATCCATGAAGTGGTATGGATTCCGTTGGTAATGTGGGTAATGGGAACTTCGTCTTCTGATCTGTCTGGCCATAACCAGTTCCACATTTTTCTGGACACATTACCATGTAATTCAGAAACCGCATTCATGTGTTCTGAGAGCTTCAGTGCCAGAACCGGCATGACGAATGTTTCTCCCCAGGTTTGTGCTTGTTTTCCTAAATCAACAAATTGATCTCTGGAAAGGTTTAATTTTGGCCAAATTTGTGAAAAATATTTATCAATTAACCAAATCGGAAATTGATCATTTCCTGCAGGAACAGGTGTGTGGGTAGTAAACACATTATTCTTTTTAACAATTTCAGCAGCTTCATCAAAGGTTTTACCTTTATCAATCATCTCCAGTATTCGTTCCAAAGCGAGAAACGCAGAATGGCCTTCATTCATATGCCACACTGTCGGTTTGTATCCAAGGAGACGCAATGCGCGAACACCACCCATGCCTAATAAAATTTCCTGTGAAATTCGAACTTCCAAATCGTTGCTATATAATCTTGATGTTAATTGGCGGTCATTTGGTGAATTTTCATCCAGATCAGAATCCAGCAAGTACAAGAAGTTTCTGCCAATATTTACCTGCCAGATCCGAGCAAAAACCGATCTGCCAGGTAAATCTATGGAAATAGTCAGTGGTTTGCCCTGTTCATCTGTCAATGGAATGATTGGCACTTCGGAGTAATTCAGATAAAAATTACGAGTTTCCTGCCAGCCATCCTCTGTAATGGATTGCATAAAATAACCATTTTTATAGATAAATCCCACGCCAACCAATGGTATTCCAAGATCACTGGAGGTTTTCAGGTGATCACCAGCCAGTATTCCCAGTCCCCCAGCATAAACAGGTAAACTTTCATGTAAACCAAATTCAAAGGAAAAATAAGCGATTTGTTCTTTTTCTAATTGAGGATATGTTTCCGAAAACCAGGTATTTTTCGCTTCAAGATATTGATCATATTTCTTCATAACGGCATCATAGCGATCTAAGAAATATAAATCATTAATAGTTCTATTGAGTAATGCACGATCTACCTGTTGTAAAAATGCGATCGGGTTATGGCTCAATTTATCCCATAACGGTTTGTCAATTAATCTAAATAATTGCTGAGCATCCTGATTCCAAACCCACCACATATTGAAGGATAATTCTGATAATCTTTGAATTCTACGGGGCAAACTGAAACTAACCGGTATTTTGTATCTGTTTTTAACCATTTTTCTCTCTCTCATTCATTCGTCATTGTATAGATAATTGCAGGTAAACATAATAAATAAAAATACCAATAAAAGCCAAAATGTGCAAGGTGAAAGGCTTTATTGTAAGCTTCTTTTTTCCCAATTTTCATTCTCTTGAAAATTTAATTATCTCAATTTTTTTGCTCCTGGGTGAATTTTTACCTTTCTTGTCAGTGTTATAATCGGGATATGTTTAATAAAAACTTCGCCAGAATTATTCTTGGATCGATCCTGATAATTTCCCTTGTCGTGATCATCTTATTTTCTGTTCCCAGTTTACGTGAAAGAGTTTTGTGGCGGGTGTATCAATGGAAGATTCAAATCGATTATGCATTAAATCCGCCTGAAGAAGTTGTATTTGTACCGGAGGCTGAGCAGGTTCAATTTACACCCATTACCAAGACTTCTCCAACAATGACATCGCAACCGTCCCCAACTTTTACGGTTGATCCAAGCGTTGAGACACCGATCCCAACACTGGAACCTACCCCACTTCCATCTGCGATCAAACTGGATGGAATAATATACCAGGATCAACATGGTTTATGGAATTATTGTGCTCCCGCCAACCTTGCGATGCAGCTTTCTTACTGGGGTTGGGAAGGTGACCGCATGGATACAGGCATTGTGCTAAAACCATTCGAAAAAGATAAAAATGTCATGCTGTATGAAATGGCAGATTATGTCGTTGATCACACTGAATTTCAGGCAATTACTCGCTCTGGAGGAAACATCACCCTTCTG
>JACZIY010000534.1 GCA_014860845.1 Anaerolineaceae bacterium | reverse complement strand
GTATGCATAGTATTTGAGGATATCTAAGCGCTCATTGTGGAAATAGAAAACCCGGAATGATTCATCCCGGGTTTCTGTTGGTTAATAAATATTGATTTGACTTACTTCTTTGGACCTTTTACTTTGACTTTGTCGTTATTGGCATGCTCTGGTGGACCCACTTCTTTGTCTGGCTTTCCATGACGGAAAGTTTCACCGGTTTCCAGTTGCATTTGCTTGCCCTGTTTATATAGCCAGCCAATGCCACCATGAATTCCAGGATTAAGTCCTAGCTCTTTGAAGTAATTACCCCAACCCACCAATTTAGCGGCTTCTAATAACTCCTGTAAATCAATTAGTGTGACAGTTGGAGCAGTAGATTCAGATCCTTCTTCAGTTTCAGTGTCCTCTACAACCGTTTCATCTTCCATTGTGAGGAGGTAATATGCTTTAGCAATTTCGCCCATGCCATAACCTTCTGATTGCAAGGTTAGGATTTCCTCAACTGTGAGTCCTGTAAGGGTTGCCAAGTAACCAGCGACAGGATTCTGATTGGCAGTTTCCTCATCCGTTGGTTCGGTTTCATCAGCTGAGACGACGCCAAACGTTCCGACAAGCAGTCCCATTACGAGAATGATAGAAAACAGTAATCTTAATTTTTTCATAAGCATTTCCTTTCTCTAGTGTACGATTCCATTATAACCGCTTAAAAAAGAAAGGCAACCAAAGGCTGTCTATACGACACCTGACCTAACAAATTTGTAATTAATGATTTTTTAAAAAATGGACTCGTGCGGATGTCGCTCGTCAACTTTTGACAGGGCAAATGAAGAAATAGCACCAACCACGAATAACACTGCACATACCAGGATCGTCCAGCCACTGACACCACTCGGGATGATAGCAATGGTAGATCCCACCACCACACCCAGGATAAAGTGGTACATGAAAGAGTAAGCCTTTTTAAAAAGCCAGTTGATTAATTTAGCAAAGACAAGTACACAAATCACCACACCGATGATCAAAGGAATGATGACACCAAAATCCAGCTGGCGAATACCACTGGCCATGGGTTGATAAAGACCCAGATAAATCAGAAAATTGGATGGGCTCATGCCCGGAACGACCAGACCCAATCCAAAAATAAAACCGCTCAATAACCAGGTGAAAAGATTGGTAGTGATATTTCCTGCTGTAATCGTTTCACCCCAACGCATAAAAGCCAGTGTTCCGGCTGCAAACAACACCAATACCAGCCAATGCCACGGCTTTCTGCCCTGCTTCCCGGCTGTTTTAAATAAGGAAGGGAAAGTACCCACAATGAATCCCACAAAAAGCCAGATAAACTGGGCCGGGTATTTATCAAAGGCAAATTCAACCACAGCAGAGAATGCCACCACGCCTATTACCCCACCAATCCCAATCGGCAGGAAATAAAACACGTTCTGCATGAATTTGTGACGGATATTGGCCAGAAAACGTACCATAGGCTCATAGATACCAAAAACAACTGCCAGCACACCGCCAGACATCCCCGGCAGAATGGCACCAATACCGATTAACACACCTTTCAACATGCGGATGAGCCAGTCAATCAAATTAGCCGGTGTTAAGGCTGTTTGGAGCATATTGTTTTTGGAGGGTTTGGTCTCATTCATACAAAAAATCCACCTTTAATGATGTTTTGCCATTGGCAACCTTCTGATTGTACATGAGAAGTAGGCAGAATGGCAAGAGAAGATTTTTTTGGGAAGAGATTTCAATCAAAGCGCATTGAACAAAATCAAATCCTGATTTTGACCTTAAAAAACATCGTATAATACAAATAACCTGAACAAACCCCCATGAAATCTAAATTAATTCTTTTTATCTTGATCATCGTCCTTTCTGGTTGTAATCAACAGGAGACTCTTCCGGACAGTTTACCTCCACAACCCTCTCAGACTTTAGAACAGCTGGTGATTGAATTACCGCCCGCATTCACCCAATCACCTCGATCCGATACTATAACCCCACTACCGACTCGTGCCCAGCCAACCACTGACCCACCTTTTGATCCTCCGCCTGATTGGGAGCTCCAACCGGATGCCAATCTGGGATTTGCGATGAAACTCCCGAATGACTGGAATCTGGTTGAGCCACAATCCTGGGGTGGGACAAGTGGTTCCTTGGCTTATCAGATACGTGAAAGCCATTATGCGGGACCAAACGCCTTCTGTCAGATAGAAGTTAACAGAAACCTAAATGTAGGCAGCCAACCTACCCTGCAATTATGGAACAATCCCAACGGTTTTTATGGCTGCGAAATCCTACCCTCCAGTGATGCTATTGACCCGAATGCAATGCTGCTCGCCTGGTATCCGGATTCATTGGATACCAGTGTTTTTCTTGAGTTCAAACTGACGCCCCGCTTTTTAAACCCGATCAAAAATGGCTTACAACCCTGGAGCTCAACTCCCACCAGTACGATTTCCACTGGCTCACCTCCATCTCCGGAGGTGGATTATCAGGTGACAGAATACGCTGGTCTGCAATTCGAAGAATATTATGTAACCAGTGAGGAATGGTATCGCAAACATGATGTGGAAGCCTTTGCCAGCCTGTTACCAGGAGAAGCTCGTCAACGCCAGGGAGATCTTCAAAACAACAGGAAAAAGCAAATCCCCTTTCTCAATCAGCAGTTAGCTCCGTTTGGTATTCAAATCAGCGGTTGTACAGACAGTGCCTGTAACGCGCTAACCCTCGAATTGGGGGAGAATTATGGAGATCAAAAATCCATATCGGTACTGCGAATTGGTGACTTGCTGATCAATCAGTCCGGAACAAGATTCTTCCTGCTCGTCGAGGAGCTCAACACCTATAAACGCTATTTAGTCAGTGAAGAAAAGATCGAGACCTTGGATTTTTCCCCGTTTTATTCCTCGCTTGGCCACGTCCCCACATATGCATTCCTCGGCGATGATCTGATTGAGCTGGCATTCGATCAGGATTATCTGGCAGGCGCTGGTTATTCCCTGGGATTACAGGTTCTGCGCAATGGCGAATTGATTTTCTCCTACACGGTATTACCCCCCAACCCAGCCAGCAGCCCGGTGCGGGGGTTGTATGTGTATGATAATCACTGGTATCTGGAGGTGGCAGATGTTTTGATACAGAATGGGGTGGTGCTGAACGATTCCACCAATGCCAGCGAGATTTTCACCTTTCACTTCCTGAATGATAAACCTTTTTATTTTTATCGCCAGGAAAAAGATATCCTTATATCTTACAATGAGGAGACTCTGCCTATCACCTACCAGCGTGTGATCCACGAACCGATGTGCTGCTCTGGCGGTATGGTCAATATGACACTAGGATATGATGCATTGGGATTCTACGCCTTACGGGATGGTAACTGGTACTATGTAGTGATCACACCTGAAAGTCCATAAAGATGGAAAGTAGCTATAATCATTGACATGTGCATGTTATGATAGCCCATCACCCCAAATCAGGAGTAGAACATGAACCGCAGTATGCGCCGAAAAGATCGTCAGATGAACCAGGAGACCGCCAACGAATTATTAATGCGCGGAGAATACGGGGTACTTTCCAGTGTGGATGCGGATGGCCAGCCCTATGGTGTTCCGGTTAACTATGTTTTTGATGGTAAGGACAGCATTTACTTCCATTGTGCGCGAGAAGGGCATAAACTGGATAATTTACACACCAATCCCAGGGTCTCATTCACCATCGTCGGCAATCATCAGATTATGGATTGGAAGTTCAGTACTGCCTACGAAAGTGTGATTGTTTTTGGTGTTGCAGAAGAAGTGGAAGGGGATGAAAAATATCTTGGATTAAAAATGCTCGCACAAAAATTCAGCCCAAATTATATGCATGAATTTGAGAAGGAAATTGAGAAAGCCATGATTCCGTCAGCAGTAGTAAAATCAAAATCTTGCAAATAACTGGCAAAGAACGAAAATACGAAAACCCGTAGGGGCAATCCCTTGTGGTTGCCCGAATGGTGGACGGGGTAAGGACAAGCCATTACCCCTACCGCACCAAATTTAAATTAATTTTCCTTTCGACTTTCGCCTTTTACCTTGTTCCTATTTTTTCCAATAGCAAATATAACCCTCATTATCCTCAAAAAACACTTCACAATATTGCCTGACCTGGGACAAATATTCATCACCTTGATCACCAAAGAAATAAACCGCATCCTGCCGGAAGAGGACAAGGTAAGCTTCATCGGCGGATAACCCCATCTCTCCATCAGCGGCCTTGGGCAAATCCAGCACATAAGGAAAGCGCCCAGAGTGGAAGAAAAGGATTTCCTCATTATTGGATGCCATCAAGATGTTCGGATCCAGTTGAATTGCCTCACGAATGAGATCCGAATCCTCCCAGCGTTTGCTGGTGTAGCCCATCCCATAGTGGTGTTGATCGTACAGAAACAACCGCAAGCCCCCATGAAAATAGAGGATGGATATGATCGCGTATATAAAGAAGAGCCATTCAAATGGACGGACTCCTTTTATTGATATCTGCCGGGAAAGAGAAAATATCGCCCCCAGTAGAATAATCGCAGATAACAGAATCGGGCTGAGTAATCGCCGGTCAACAGCGGGATCAGCACTGGAGAAAATGTAACTGAGAATATGAAAACCCAGGTAAGAAAACAAGAAAAGCCCAATTGTGAATATCCAAATGATGTGAATTCTTTCTGGTGAATTCAAAGATTTTTCACGATACGATTTCACACCGATAACCAGCACCACCAAAACAATCAACACACCCAGCCTAAATTTCCATTCCGCTGGCAGGATGTGATTACCACGTAAAATGAACGGTATCCATCCGGTGATGACGTCCCAAAAATTCTGAATATAATCCGTCAAATTTAGACGAATATTCTCCCCCACTAACATGCTCCGCCCGCCAATGGTGCGATTGCTCAGGAAAACAAAAACAGACCAGGCTATCGGGATAACTACAGCTGGTATGCCGGCAGATAGCATC
>JACZIY010000533.1 GCA_014860845.1 Anaerolineaceae bacterium | reverse complement strand
TGAAAATGGCAAGGTTGGGACCAGCACAATATTTAACCATCGCTGGGAGCAACCATCCACATTTAAACAGATCGGGACAATACCGGCTTCAGAAATAAGTCAGATAAGTAATGGTTTATTGGAAATGGATATTCCGGTTCGTTTGAACAAAATGATCGAAGATTATGACCACCTGATGATCTGTGGACCAGTTTTTCCACATGAAGTCGTCGGTTTCTCCGGCGGCAATAAATACTTCTTTCCGGGTATTGCTGGTGCAGAAATTATCAACTTCACCCACTGGTTGGGCGCATTAATCACGAATTACGAAATTATTGGCGCAGGATACACACCGGTACGCGCCATTATCGATCGTGCAGCATCGTTCATTGATCGTCCTGTGACCTGTTTCAGCCTGGTGGTCACTCATACAGGAACCCATGGTCTGTACTTTGGATCTTCACAGGAAGCCTGGCAAGCAGCTGCACAACTTTCCTCTCAAACCCATATCATCTATTTAGATCAACCTTATCAAAAAGTAATTTCGATGATGCCCTCCCTCTACGACGATATGTGGACAGCCGCGAAGGGAATGTACAAAATGGAACCGATAGTGGCTGATGGTGGAGAAGTAATTATCTATGCTCCCCAAATAGATGAGGTCAGTTATACCCATGGACGGATTCTGGATGAAGTTGGATATCATTGCCGGGATTTCTTCGTAAAACAATGGGACAAATATAAACAATATCCCTGGGGAGTTTTAGCTCATTCCACACATTTGCGGGGATTAGGCAGTTTTGATGCAGAAACTCAAATAGAATCTCCAAGAGTAAAAGTAACCTTAGCCACAGGTATTCCGGAAGAGCGTTGTCAGCGGATTGGTCTTGGTTATCTCGATCCTTCTACATTCAACCCAGAAGAGTGGATGAACAGAGAAGATGAAGGAATTCTGGTCGTGCCCAGAGCCGGTGAAATGCTTTACCGCCTCAAGAATACTACAATCAAACCACAAATGTAGAGAAGGTGAAACATGGATTATAAAATTGGAATTGTCGGTTTAGGGGTTATGGGTCAAAATTTAGCGCTTAATATGGAGCGCAATGGTTTCCCTGTCGCAGGGTTTGACCTCGATAAAGCCAAAACAGATGCTTTTCTTGCAGGTGAAGGCAAAGGTAAAGAAATAATTACTTTGGAAACTATCTCAGCCATGATTGAAGTGCTGGAACAACCAAGGCGCATTTTGATGATGGTGCCGGCAGGTAAACCTGTCGATGCAGCCATTCAACAAATCAAACCCCACCTTGAGAAAGGTGATATCCTGATCGATGGTGGTAATTCCTTCTTTATGGATACGGAGCGACGCACAAAAGAATTGGAAGCGGATGGGATAAATTTTGTCGGCGCAGGTGTTTCTGGTGGTGAAGAAGGCGCCAAATGGGGACCCGCTATCATGCCGGGTGGGCAATTAGAAGCCTGGCAAGCCCTTGCCCCCATCTTTTACGCCATCGCTGCCAAGGCAGAAGATGGACAACCCTGTGTGGAATACATGGGTCCCAGAGGAGCAGGTCACTATGTCAAAATGGTTCACAATGGCATTGAATATGCTGATATGCAATTAATTGGTGAAGTATATGATATTTTACATCGCGGATTGGGTTTAACCAATCAGGAATTACACGAGATTTTTTATCGCTGGAACCATGGTGTTCTCAAATCCTACCTGATCGAGATCACAGCTGATATTTTTAATAAAATTGATCCAGAGACCGGTAAACACGTGGTCGATTCGATTCTGGATGAAGCCCAACAAAAAGGTACCGGCAAGTGGACCAGCCAGAATGCACTGGATTTAGGGGCACCAATTCCCACCATCCATGCAGCATTGGTTGGACGCACCATTTCAGCCTTAAAGGCGGAAAGAGTAATCGCTTCTCAAGTGCTTGGTGGTCCTGAACCTCGATTTACCGGTGAGAAAGAACGGTTTATTGATGCAGCAGAGAATGCATTATTCGCCAGCAAGATCATTTCCTATGCTCAGGGAATGGGATTGTTGCAGTTGGCTTCAAAAGAATATGAATACAATCTCAATTTATCTGAGATTGCAAAAATCTGGCGAGCAGGTTGTATTATACGAGCAAGCATATTGACCGAGATTATGGCAGCCTATCAAAGAGAAGCAGATTTACAAAATCTGATGTTAGATGTGTATTTCCGGCAAGCAATTGAAACCCGACAGGATGATTTACGATATATGTTAAAAACTGCCATTGATATGGGGATTTCTGTTCCAGCATTGAGTGGATCGCTGGCTTATTTTGATGCGTATCGTAGCCAGCGCCTTCCAGCCAATCTTACACAGGCTCAAAGAGATTATTTTGGGGCACACACCTATCGTCGAGTGGATCGGGAAGGTGTTTTTCACACACAATGGAAAGAGGGAGAGAAA
>JACZIY010000532.1 GCA_014860845.1 Anaerolineaceae bacterium | reverse complement strand
ACTTAAGGGAATGGCGATCATCAAGACAGCATTTGCTAGATGAAAAACAAGCGAAGAATCCATTTTTACTCCTTTTATTCAAAAAATCCTATATGTTCTGGCGCAATGTTACTATACCTGCTTTCAATCCTCACCGACAGACACTTTGGTGTGGAGCGGAGTGTTGTTTCGAGAAAAACTGTTTTAACTGAATTCCTCTGGCTATGATCAAATTGATTTTTTAATCCACACGAGATACTTGTATGCTTGGCTACATTTCAGACAGACTCAAGAACCCGTTTTTCCCACACTTTGAAGTTTACACCCTTAATCAAGAGCCACAAGTAAAATAATGACTCTCCTATAAACGTAAATAAGCCAAATATCGTCGTATCGAAAGCGGGATAAAGAAAGAATAAACCAGCCGATACGGTATAGCTTAAACCTACAAGTATCAACAAGATACCCAAAATTCTGGGAAGAAACCCCGACTTGAAAACCAGATAACCAAGGAGAAGCACCCAAAAGGAAAAAAACTGGGCGATATTTGTGCCATATATGCGCAAATCGATAAAGAACATCACCATGGCATTCAGTTGATCTGCTTTGAATGCCGTTAAAAAACCAGCGCCATTCGATAGAAGAAGGACTGCAAAATGGTTAAGCTCATTAAGCAGCGAGATGGGGACACATACCAGATAGAATATAACCATAAGCGATGAAATGGTTTTGTTAACCGGTTTGAGGATTTTGTATAGGAGCAGTGGTAATAACATCAATAGCGTCTGGCGGATTAGATCACTCACCACGGAGAGACGAAAGAGTGATTCAGAAGCCGCAATATTTTTGACTGTTGCAGCGGCGTCTCCCGGCACAATCATGCCTGGACGAATTAAAAGTTCAGTGGACATCCCTAGAATAAATATGAGTACAAACACGAACGCTGCAATTCTTGCGGTCTTTTGGGGTGAATTCATTTTCATACCATCCTCCAATATTTTCTTTAATTTGTAGATCATGTTTTCAAGGGCTGGCAATTCAGTAACATTTTCTGGACTGCCAGCTCAAAAGTGCGAAAAAATCAATCGTATTCTGTTTTCGCAGACAGGGCAGCGAGCGCAGATCGATTGAATCCTTTAACAATCAGCCAGAGTGCCATAACTATTTCCTGGGGAGCAATCACCATTTCCAGATAAAATCCAATGCCGGGATCCATATTAAAGAATTTCAACAGTTGGGAGGACATCCAAAACACAACACCAATAAAACCCCAGACGGACAACCAGCGGGGGATCAGGCGAGTGCGGTAGAAGGAGATGTATAAACACACAGCCCCAATGAGAAATAAGATGGAACCGGTCGGAGCGAGACGGCCTTGAAACCAATACAAGACATTGCCCATGGACTGCAAAGCAGCCGAATCAGCGCCGGCGATAATGTATTCATTACCGAGTAAGACCAGTGCCAAAAAACTAAGGGTCGAAATAAAATAAAAAGTTCCCTCCAATGCCCCACGAAAAAGGAGCATCCCCATGGCCAGTTCTTCGCTATCTTTTCTAAAGATCGGGTAGAGGAAAACCGTCATCGCCATCAATGAAATCCCCATCAAGAGGATTAAAAATGAACCCCCTGTAATCCGGGACGAATTAGCGGCAACGATGCCCAACACATCCACACCAACAAGCGGTTTACCGAAACTGAACGAGGAAAGCACTTCGCCGCCAATGACTCCGCTCAAAACCCCAAAGACCGTCCCCAGGAAGTAGAGGACGCCTGCCATTACTGCATTCTTTCTGTAAGTATTCATTTTGAATCTCCTTTAATAAATTAATGTGATTGGTAAAACCGAAAACTAAAATTGATATGATTTACGATTTGACCTCCTGTGTTTTTGCCTGGTCAGGGTCAACGAAATTGACTGAGAGCAAGTGCATGCCCAGATCACGAATTCTCTTTAGCAACCCATGCAACGCAGCCTGATCTATCACAAAACAGGTTATAAGTGTGTTACCGTTTTCTTCCAGCGTGATGACCACGTCCCCCAACCGATTAGCCCACCGGTCATCCAGATGTCCCTTGAGGCGAATCTCGTAAAGCCCAGACTCGTCAAAGTATTCAGGTAATGCGTGTTTTTCACTCATGCGGCTCCTCTATAAAAACTGTTATTCATCTAAATCTTCAATCAAAAGATACCAGGCAATATGATGAGGCGTCATCAGTACATATGATGATTAAGGTGTTGATTTTTTGATCGGAAATTGTTGAGGAATTAAAAATAAACTGGCAGGTGACTAAAACCATCTGCCAGGATCATGGGTAAATAAAAGAGGAAATATTAAAGCAAATCGAGTTCTTCGGCGTGGCGAACGGCAGCCCGGCGATTGTTCACCCCCAACTTGGCGAAAATGTTTTGGGTGTGGGTGCGCAGGGTGCTCAGAGAAACCATGAGTTCACGAGCGATTTCCGGGCCGCTCAATTCGCTTCGGAGCAGCATGAGCACTTCCAATTCGCGTTCACTCAGCGGCTCGATAAGAGGTTGGGCATGATGTAGATCAGGTTTGGTTTCGTTTTTCCGCTTCTCACCTTCAAATGCAGCCAGTAATTTCCCAATATAGTCTGGCATAATCCTTTGAGAAGCTACTTCGCGCAATAATTGAGCCATTGGCTTGCCCTCGGCCACAAAGATTCGGATGTGACCTCCCGGTTCGGCTAGGGTCAGCGCACGCTTCAATGAAGCAAGTGCAGACTTGGCATTGCCTTGTGCCTGGTGAGCGCATGTTTGCGAAACTAGTATCTCGATCACGCTGCCCATCCGTTTGCCTTCTTCTGCTACTTGTAGCAGGCGATCCAGGAGCCACATTGCTTCATGAATAGTATCCTCGCTCCGATCGTTCTGATATTTAGCGATAAGTATTCTAGCCAGTGTGATGTGATCGAACTCACTCAGAAAACTGAGGTTATCATTCACAGAGAGCCTCTGACCGTTTATCCACTCCAAAGCTTTGGTCAACCTGCCCTGCGCAACCCATATCCGGGCTTTCATGGCAGAAATGGGATACAAATCTGGTAAGGGTGTGCGGATATGCAGCTTTTCCGCCTCATTTAATAATTCAAGCGCGCCATTCAAGTTGTTTTGGGTTTCCTTGAAGCGGGCTTGGGAGAAACACCAGCGGTATCGCCAGACAGGCAGCTCTGCTTTTTCTCCCAGTTCCTTGCTTATCTGCAAGTGCTGAGCGGCTCCTTCAAGATTCAATTGTTCCAGATACAAATCGCTTAGTTCCCTGTGCAGATCGGCTTCATCAGGAGAATTTGGACCACCCTGATCCAGGATGAATTGGATCAACTCCTCAATCGAATGAATTGCCTCTTGCAGATGCCCTAATGCCAACCTGATATCAGCCAGCACAATGGTGGTACTGATCGCGACAGAGATGTTGTCAGCCTTCCGTAGCCTCAAGGTGTGATCGGCAAAGACTTGTTCAGCGGCTTTCAGGTCACCAGTTGCCCAGTAGGTCATCCCCAACATCAGGGATGCCTGCTCGCGCCTGAATGCATCTCCGTCGGGGACGAGTTCAA
Organism: Anaerolineaceae bacterium; assembly: GCA_014860845.1. The sequence goes on along the minus strand of JACZIY010000532.1, from coordinate 730 downwards.
GTACCTGACTTGTGTATTTGATCGTTTCTGGTATATTGCCAAATGCCTGGGCGATATATGCCCGTCCGATGGCAATTGTCTCTGGCAGGGACTTATATTGTTTCTTGTCCACAACAATCATTGCGGTCGATCCTGTTTCGGGTATCAACCATCTTTCGACATCATTTAATCGCGTCTCTGCAGCTTCTATCTCGCCAATGCCCAGTAATGCATACGCATAGTTGACATTTAGTACCGGACGGGTGTGGAACATCTCATCCGGCAAAATCTTCACCCACCCAAGCCATAAATCGGACTTGATACTTCCCTCCTCTGCTGCCGGCCATGCCATTTCGAGCAGGTTGGCGACACGCTCGAAGTCTTTTGCAGCCAGCGCATGGCGGATTGCATCGGCTAAAAATCCATTCTCTTCATACCAAACGCTCGCACGATGATGTAGACCATAAACCTGATCGAGTCGCACATCCATCAATTGTGTTTGCAGAACATCGGAGAAAAGGTGGTGATAGCGATACCACTGGTGCTTATCATCCAGTGGAATGAGGAACAGGTTGCTGCGTTCCAGGATAACTAGCATTTCTTTGCCATCTTCACGTTCAGTTAGGGCATTGCACAGCGAAGCACATAGCCTGTCGAGAATAGCCGTTTGCAGCAAGAAGCTGCGGATCTGTTCAGACTGGTGCTGAAGAACTTCTTCGACAAGATAGTCCAACACAAAACGATGGCTGCC
>JACZIY010000531.1 GCA_014860845.1 Anaerolineaceae bacterium | reverse complement strand
TACATAATCTCTGCTGTTGTCCACCTGATAAAGCATATGCACTTTGATGTAATTTATCTTTAACTTCATCCCAGAGTGCGGCTTGAACAAGACTGTATTCTACCAATTCTTCCATGTTCCCCTGGTATTTATTAATTTTTGCACCAAAAGATACATTTTCAAAAATACTCTTTGGAAATGGATTGGGTTTTTGGAACACCATGCCAATTTGGCGGCGGATTTTAACCGGATCCATTGAATTGGCGTAAATATTCTTTCCATTATAAATTATTTCGCCTTCAAGATTAAACCCTGGAATAATATCATTCATGCGATTAATTGATCTGATTATCGTGCTTTTTCCACAACCAGATGGGCCAATTAATGCCGTAATTTTATTCTTAGGAACCTGCAAATTAAAATCTTCAACAACTACTTTTCCACTATACGAAATTTTCAATTGCTTTGCAAATAAAATAGTGTCTTCGGTAGGAAAGTTTAGCAAATACGACTGGATATTGGATGGGAAGGTCATATTGTTTACCATTTTATTTCAAATTTTTTACGGAGATAAATTGCTATTCCATTCATCAAGAAAAGAACTATTAGCAAAACAATAATTCCAGCAGCTGCCAGATGCACCCGATACTCGGGTTGAGGTAAAGTGATCCAGTTATATATTTGAATAGGGATAACCGTAAATTGATCCCACACTGATTTAGGCAAGAAAGGAACATAGGTAAATGCACCCATAATAATTAATGGGGCAGTTTCGCCAATTGCACGACTGAGTGAAAGAATCATTCCGGTTAATATGCCAGGAAATGCAATCGGCAATACCAATGTTTTGATAACGTGCCATTTCGTTGTTCCAAGCGCAAAACCACCTTCTCTTATGGATGGTGGGACAGCTCTGATTGCCTCACGACCAGCAATAATAACAACAGGCAAGATTAAAAGCGACATTGTCAATGCACCTGCTACCATACTTCTACCAAATGGGATTTGCATTTCAAGCCAAGGGATTCCTAATAAGTTAAATTTCCAACCACCGGATGCTCCACTTTCAATAGGAATATTAAATAAATCAACCAGCCAACTGCCTTCAGTAAAAAGACCAAACATTCGTCCAAAAACAACCAGACCTAACATACCGTAAACGATGGAGGGAACACCGGCCAGATTATTGATATTTAGATTAATAAAGTCAGTGAGCTTATTTCGAGGGGCATATTCTTCTAAATAAATTGCAGCACCGACACCAACTGGAAAACTAAATAATCCTGTTAAAACAATTACGATCAAACTTCCGGCAATCGCAGATTTCATTCCAGCATTTTCTGGTTTTCGGGAATGATAATTGGAGAATAGTTCAGGTCTCACCCAGGAAAAACCTTCTAAAGCAATATCAATGATCAAAACAGTTAACATAAAAAGCCCGAACAAGACTGAAAATAACAAAAGAACTCGAAAAATTTTTTCTGCAAATTTCCGCCCTGAAATGTTCTCCCGATAATCGTCGTTAGCAATCGATATATTTTTTTGAGCTTCCATTACTCATAAACCTCTCTGAACCGTTTCAAAATGACAGAACTAATGATGTTCATAATAAATGTCATCACAAATAATGTCGCCCCAACAGCAAAAATTGATTGTCCATTAATCGAACCGGTTGGAGCATCTCCGAAACTCACCTGAACAATAAACGAAGTCATCGTCTGAACACTTTCCAATGGGTTTAATGTCATTCTAGGAGTTGCTCCAGCAGCAATCGTAACCGCCATGGTTTCTCCAATTGCACGTGATATTCCAATAATAAAGGCTGAAATAATGCCACTTAATGCCGCGGGAACAACTACTTTTGTGGAAACTTCAAATTTCGTTGCACCCAATGCATACGCCCCTTCTCTCAATGACCTTGGCACTGCTCTCATTGCATCTTCACTAATAGAAGCAACAATTGGAATAATCATGATGCCGACAACAACAGCTGCACTGAAGGCATTAAAGAAGCTAACTTTAATTCCCAAACCATCTTCAAAAACATTTTTTAATAATGGAGTCACAAAAGAGAGAGCAAAATATCCATAAACTACGGTTGGTATGCCTGCCAATAATTCTAATAATGGTTTTAATACACTTCTCAATTTATCTGACGCATATTCACTCAAAAAAATTGCACTTCCTAAACCTAATGGAATGGCAATAGCGCCGGAGATACCAGCAATCATCATTGTGCCACGTATCAAAGGCCGGACACCAAAATTATCAGAACTAACTTTTGATGCTAATGGTCGCCAGTTTGTACCTGTGAAAAAGGTAAAGATATCTACTTCTGGACGTAGAAAAAATCCAATCGCCTCAGAAAATAATGTAATAATAATTCCAACTGTGACCAGTATTGAAAAAATTCCACAAGCAAAAAGAGAAATCGCAATTATGCGCTCCCTTAAGTTTCTTACTTTTATACTGTTATAAAAAGAAAAGAATTGAACTGTTTTCCTTTGGTTATTCAACATGGGTGTTGATTTCCTTTTTGGTTTTACTCACAAATTGAGAGGCAGGTAGTTACACCTATCTCTCAATTTCGATCATCAATTACCTATTACTTTATTGAACTCGTTAATAAATCCAGATTTGCTTCATAAGTACCTGTGGGAGGCATACTGTAGCCCACGTCACCCATAATTGCTGGTCCACCATCTGCTCCAAAGAAGAAGCGCACGAATTCTACTACCTGTGGTTTAGTCTTAAGACTATTTTGGTTAACATAGATGAACAAAGGTCGCGATAATGGGTTGTAGGTTCCATTCTGAACAGTTTCATCACTGGGTAGTACTGCATTTCCATCGCTATTGACAACAGGAACTGCTCTTACACTGTCTTTGTTGCTGATGTAATATGCATACCCAAAGAAGCCAAATCCATATTTTTCATTCCCGATACCATCCAATAGAACATTATCATCGCTAGAGAAGGTTGTGTTCTCATCTTGACGTAAATCTTCATCACCATTCACCCCGGCTACAATCTCTTCCATATAATCACGAGTTCCAGAGTCAGGATCAGGTATGAAGAATAAGATTTCTTCGTCAGGATAAGATGGATCCAGATCAGACCACTTAGTAATGGTGCTGCTATCACCCAATAGTGCAGCTAATTGCTCAGCAGATAATTCAGTCAACCAGTCGTTTTCTGGGTTGACCATGATTGTCAAACCATCTAATGCCACCAGAAATTCGACATATTCAATATTGTTGGATTGACATATTTCAACTTCTGAGTCCTTGATCGGTCGGGAAGCATCACTGATATCTGTTTCACCGATACAGAACACTTTAAAGCCACCACCCGTTCCAGACAATCCCACTGAAACTCGCACATTCGGCGCTACCAGGGCGAATTCTTCTGCGACAGCCGTTGTAATTGGAAATACAGTGCTCGATCCGTCTGCAACAACATCACCGGATATAGAAGCCAGTTCAGAACTTTCTTGTGGTTCGGATACCACTTCTTGAGAAGGTTCGGATTGATTAGATGGTTCATCAGGTGCAGGAGTTATGGATGAGCCACTACAAGAAGCTAATACCAAGGACGACATTACTAAAACCAATAAAAATGAAACAAAATTCTTACGCAACATTCTTTTTTCTCCTTTTATGACTTTGCGTTTATTCATGATCAAAGAATAACCCATCAAACTTAACTGGGATTTAAGATAAGGTTAATGTTTGTTGAAGAAAAAGAGGTGGTTTGTTAAGATGTGATTAATACATATCAAATATCATGCAGAAAATTGTCATCCAATGAAAATTTATAGCAAGCGTTTGAAAATTTATTTACAGTTTATTAACATGAATTTGAACTGTTATTAAAGGAGTGTTGGTAGAATTGGGAAATATGAATACACACCTGGTTCGAAAACAAGATAAATTATTTTTTCTGATTAAGATAAAATAACTAGACAAAGGAAAAATAATGGTATCTGAGTCATTGAAAATTCAAATAACTGTAAGAAATTTCAATTTTTTTTATGGAAAATTTCAAGCCTTACGGGATATAAATTTTGAAATTCCTGATCACCAAATAACGGCTATCATTGGTCCTTCAGGCTGTGGAAAAAGTACTTTCATTCGATCCTTCAATCGCATGAATGACCTGATTGCTTCTGTCTCCATGCAGGGTGAAATAATTTTAGATGGAGAGAATATTCTGAAACTGGATTCAGTGGCACTACGTAAAAGAATCGGAATGGTATTCCAGCGGCCAAATCCATTTCCAAAATCCATCTATGAGAATGTGGCATATGGTCCACGTGCGCATGGAATTAAAAATAAAAATGAATTGGATATTATTGTTGAAAAAAGCTTAAAAGATTCTTTTTTATGGGATGAAGTAAAAGATGATTTGTCAAAATCAGGGTTGGCTCTCTCAGGTGGTCAACAACAAAGGTTATGCATTGCCAGAGCCTTAGCAGTAGAACCAGAAATTATATTAATGGATGAGCCTGCTTCTGCCTTAGATCCAATCGCGACATTAAAAATTGAAGAATTAATGCAGGAATTAAAGCAGAATTATACGATCGTAATAGTCACACATAATATGCAACAGGCAGCTCGTGCTTCTGATTACACCGCATTCTTTAATATGATGCCTGATCGTGCAGGATATCTTGTGGAACATGATTTTACACAAAAGATTTTCACCAATCCTAAAGAGAAATTAACGGAAGATTACATCTCGGGAAGATTTGGTTAAGAATATTAACGAAAGGTTATTATGTCCAGAAAATTATTCGCTCAAAAAATACAGAATATTAAAGATGAGGTCTTGTTACTCGGTAGTATGGTAGAAGATGCAGTCGTCAAATCTGTGCATTCTCTAAAAATGAGAGATATAAAACTGGCAAAACAGATATACCAGCACGATATCGAGTTAAATGATAAGAGATTCTCAATTGAAAATGCGATATTAATCGTCATTGCTACCCAGCAACCGATGGCACGGGATTTAAGACAATTAGCATCTATGCTGGATGTGATCAGTGAACTTGAAAGAATGGGTGATTACGCCAAAGGAATCGCAAAAGTCACCATAAAATTGCATGATGTTGAATTAAGAATCCCAATGAAAGAAATCGAAAAAATGGCTGATTTAGCGGTTGGCATGTTACACAAAGCATTAACTGCTTTTATCAACGAAGATTCTCAAACTGCATCCCAAATCCCCTATGAAGATGATGCTGTTGACCATCTTTATGAAGATGTATATCATCAGGCAGTTGATTTAATGATGTCTGAACCTCAAAATGTAGATAATTCTAACTTAATCATGTGGGTTGGTCATAATCTGGAGCGTTTAGCGGACAGGGTTACAAATATTTGTGAAAGAACAGTATTTATCGCAACTGGCGAATTAATGGAATTGGAAGTGGATGAAGAAGAAGATGAATTAGATTTCCATTAAATATATTGTCCATTCTGGATTACAAAAATACGCTTCCCAATTGAAGCGTATTTTTGTTTGGAAAAATGACTACTTTTATGGATAATTGAATTATATGAAGTGAAAGGAGATAAGTTTGGATACCACAGAAAAACTGATAATCAGATCATATGTCGCAGATCTTTTAAAAAGCCAGGTCGCATATTTAGAAAATCAGATTGAAGGACTCGTATATGATGGAGGTATTGAATTTTTACATCATACACGCGTGATGTCTCGTAGACTAAGAAGTACGATTTCCGTATTTTCACCATATGTTGGCAAAAAGCTTTCCAAGAAATGGTTATCGTCGCTTAAAAAATTAACCAAATCCTTAACACGCATTCGTGATCTGGACGTTCAGATACAGTTTCTTGAGACAGAAATTTCAAATATCAGCGAACAAAAATTTATAGCTGGATTACAAAGGTTACTGCTCAGGAAACAGCAAAGGAGAGACAAGAAAAAGATTGATGTTCGGGAAGCAATATTGGAATTTGAAAAAAATAATACCATTCCGGAAATTAATTTATTAATTGAGAATAATCCCTTCGACACTGAAACCTTTTTAGTTCCTGATTCATTAAGGCAGCTTGGCGTAGATAATACAGAAAAAT
>JACZIY010000530.1 GCA_014860845.1 Anaerolineaceae bacterium | reverse complement strand
AAATTATTGGTTATCAATCATTCAATTGATAGGTATTATAAGTGCTTTTGCAGGGCGATCCCCAGGCTGCATGCATCTGATGATTGGTCAAATCAATGACCATTGACATGATTGTCTTCTCACTGTTCAAGATGTTCTTGTCAATTCCATGATTACAAATCGAATCAGGGTAATTGATGTGGTCTTTTTGAATTCTCTGAAGCGTTCTAGAAGTGTGTTTGTCTGTTTGTTTCAACAACCTTAATGCGCGATAATAACGAACTCTGGCACTGATGAGTTCATCTGGTTCATCCTCGAGGGTTTGCATCAAAGGATCTAAATAAAAATTCGTGTGCACCAGGTAGCCATCCTCACCATAAAGCATGCCAAATTGCCTGGCAGATACTTCTATGTTGTACATCTCTCCACTTTCATGAACAATCAAATGATTATAACCAGCTGCCCTTTGTGAAATCAGGATCCGTCTAATTGCATCTGCAGGTGTTGTAGCAGCCAGAACCGCACGCGAATAAATAACACGGGGAATACCCATCCGGCTGTCGTTAGGATAAACTGAGTCACAGCATTGGGAAATACCGTTTGCGTTAAAACCAATATTCGGTAAAAGACCACCATAAGTCATCGCAAGGAAAGGTGGTTCATCCACTGGTTTGGCATGAATAAGAAAGACATCCGGTTCTTCATCTGGGGTCCAATCTTCATTATGGGCAATCAGTACATTGCTATTGGCTGTCATGCTCTGATTTACAGCGAAGGAGGTGCATTTTGTTAAGTGAAGGGCGTCACTGGTAACTGCCTCCATGGCATTGACTACCCTGATTTCATCATAAGGAACATTCGCCCCTTCCGCGATCCCTTTCATTTCATCAACATATTGAGGATAGCGTTCTTCTGCAAACGGAATGTACTTCTTCGCCTGGATGATAGCGCCTTCCCATGTTAACTGAAGTTGATCGTAAGTTTTTTGTATCATGACTTTAGCATTCTCAACTCCGTGCTGAATTTGAGGACGCATACTTTCTCCAATTTGTCGTCCAATTTCAGAATGTGAACCCTGAACATGGATCATTGGTATTTTATCTGACATGAAGAGACCCTTTCATACCCCCCTAAAAATTTAACTATTTTTCTCTGGGAAGAGTTGAAAATACATAATCCCAAATCGGTGAACTGACACCGAACAATTGATCGGGGTACTTGTAATGATGTTGCATGTGCAGCCGCTTTAATTGTTTCCAGATTCCCTTCCTCATTGGAAAGTGATGCGTTGCATAATGCATAAGATCATAGATTAAATAACCGGTTAAGAAACCAGCAAAAGCCGGGTACATCCATTGTCCTGCGTTCAAAACTATCTCAAAAACAAGGTAAAAAAGACCATAAAATAATGCAGCCAATGGGATACTGAGGGCCGGTGGCATGACAAGGCGGGTTTTGACTTTTGGTTGTGCATGATGAATCCCATGAAATAGAAATGCAACCCTTTCCTGCCAGCCACTATGAGGTTTGAAGTGAAAGAGAAATCGATGGAGAATGTATTCAGAGAAAGTCCAGATAAATAGACCCAATAAAAAACCAAGCAACGTTACTGTCCAATCACTTTTCGGGTGCATAGAACCTAACCAGAAGCAGATAGCCAGAATGGGAGTCCAGATAATAAGAATGGCGATTGGGCTGATATGTGTAAAGAACTCCATAAAACTGGATTTAAATAACCTGATCGGTTGCTCATCGTGATTTAGTTCTACATGCGACATGGAACACTCCTAAAATGACATTAACGAATAGCAATAAAAGCAAACAACACACTGATCAGATATAGAAGGAATAATGGCACCATTAGAATAGCCATATTAACTGGATCAATGGTCGGTGTTATTGCTGCTGCAACAATAGAAATGATAACAATCGCAATTCTCCACTGCTTCAGCAATGTTTGGGGCGTCACCAGGTGGAATTTTGCTAATGCAAAAACAACAATGGGTAATTCAAACCCAATGCCCAGCCAAAATATCAAACTCGTTGTAAATTTAATATAACTTAGCAAGCGTGGAGTGGTAGGAACACCGAGAAAATTAATCAGGTAAGGAATTGCTACGGGAAGCATGACAAAATAAGCAAAAGCAGCTCCTGAAAGGAATAAGATTGTCGCAATAGGTATGATGATGAATATCCAACGTTTCTCATTTTTTTCTAATCCAGGGGCAATGAACATCAATAATTGAGAAAGAATAATTGGAAAAGCGAACAGGAAACCTGAAAGCAGGGAAATACGCATAAAAACACCAATGTTCTCGGTTATTTCTATGGATTGAAGATTTTCAATCCCACCGACAGGAACGGTTATAAAATCCAATAAATAGGGAACGACAGCAAAGCTGATTAAAGTAGTTACAAACAATGAAATAACCGCAATAAACAAACGTTTTCGCAGCTCATTGATATGATCCCATATGGACATTGTAGGTGATTTTTCAGCGCTCATAGAATATAAATAGAGGTTGTATTAAGTTTCCAGATTTTCTGTTGTATCCCTGTTTTGGGTTTCAGGATCGTTTTCCTCACTGGTCTCGGAAGTGGGTGAAATATTGTCGATTTCTTGTTCTTCTGCGGGTTGTTCAGGAAGAATTTTATTGGTTTTTTCTTTGCTGTCTTTTTGAGTTAAATTAATCGATACTGGATCAATCGGGACTGAAAAATTTCCAACATTTTTTAAAGAATTGGTAGTGGTTTTGATGTTTTTCAAATCTTCCTCAATCCCTGCTTCACGAATCAAGCGGGTTGGAATTTCGCGTATTTCTCGTGACGTATCCATCACAGTTGCCCATAAAGGAGATTTAACAATTTTTCGGAGGGTGACACCTAATTTCTGAGCGCTAACCACCATGTTTTTGGGACCCAATACCAAAATCATGATAATTAAAATGAAAATAAGTTCCATCGGTCCGATGCCGAAAAAGCTCATAGAATCTTACCTGCTAATAGAGTTTATTATGACTAGATTTATTCTTCGTCTTCGTCTTTTTTATCGCCAGTTAAACCATCTTTAAAGGAACGGATACCGCTACCCAGCTCACCAGCAATCTTACTGATACGGCCTACACCGAAGAGTAATAAGATGATAACGAGAATGATGATTAATTCAGTTGGTCCGAAACGCATTTTTTACTCCTTATATTTGTAATAGCTGAATTATAGCACGCAATCAATGATTGTTTTGATTGATGAATGATAGCTTAATTGTATGAAAATATCATTAATTATTTTTTCATGTAAGCGGATTTGGTTTTGCGTTATTTTCAATAAAAATTGATTGAGTGGGGTAAGCGAATTCAATTTCATTTTCAATAAATTCATCAAAAATTTCAAGCAGAATTGATTGTTTCATATCCATATTGAATGTGAAATCAGAACTTTCAACCCAATAGACTAACTCAAAATTGATAGAAAAATCTCCGAAATCTGATAAATGAATCCGATCAAGAGTAATATCATCATACTTCGAAAAAATATTTTTTATAATTTCAGGTATTTTTCTTAACTGTTCTGGAGTGGTCTGGTAAAGAACGCCCAATTTAAAAATATTTCTTCTTCTTTCCAATCTTTTATAGTTCTGAATCCTGGAATTTAATAAATCTGAATTTGAAAAAATCAATTGCTCTCCGGAAAGACTCCGTATTCGCGTACTTTTTAATCCGATTTTTTCAACTGTGCCAATGTGATTATCGACCTGAATAAAATCATTAATAACAAATGGTTTATCCAACGTGATGGATAAGGATGCAAATAAATCACCCAGAATGTTTTGAACCGCTAAACCAACTGCAATCCCACCAATGCCTAAACTTGTGACCAGGGCTGTGATCTCAATACCTGGGATATTATCAATCACAAGAATTAATACGATACTCCATAAGACTATCCGGAGGATGGTCTTTAATGCATTCATCGTTGTTTTATCTTCACCGTTGGTTTCTTTGAGATTTCGGATATCGATAAATTTAATGATCAAGTGGTTTACCCAAATGCCAACTTGAATCCAGAGTACAATCATGAAGATTGTTCTTAAATATGTACTCGGTTTTTCAGACAGAAAAACCCAAATTGAGGCGATGTAAAGGCTCAGAATGAGTAGAAAATAATTTTTCGTATGTTCCAGAAATGGCAGAATATAGGAAGTAGATAATCTAACATTTTTTTTCAAAATTGATTTTAAACGACCTTTAGCCAATTTTATAAGGATAACAAGAAAGAGGTAAATTCCTATAAATGATACGAGTGCACGCATCCATGAAAAAAGTGAATTTCCCCATATTACAACATCAGTCATTTCAATCCTCCATAGTATGTAGGTAATTTTAACATAGCTAAACTAATGTTTTATTAATGAAAAGTGTGCTAGTATATAATACTAAAATGATCTGGTCATTTATGAGTATGCATATAAATTATCATTGACCTCGTGTGGAAATAGATGACAAAAACAAGATTGTTACATATGACAAAAAACCAGTTCGATTTCCCTGACAATTTATGAACTGAATGTGTTATTTTCTTATATTCTTAATGTTATTGATGTGAAGAAATTAGACAGGTATTTATAAATGCAGTCCAAGAAAAAAATGATCAACGGAAATCTTCATAACAAAAGAACCCCCACAAATGGTGATAAATATTTGGCTGGTATATCGCTATCTGACTGGAAAAAAGAAAAAACCAGACTTGAAATCATTAATGAAGTCGGATTAGCTGTTACTCAGATGTTGGATTTGGATCAAATATTACAATATACTGAAAATGTGTTGGTAAGAAGATTGGGAATCGCTGAATGTTTGATTTATTTATGGAATGAAGATACAGAAAATTATAAAATGTGGCAATCATATGGGGTTGAACACCGGATGACACAAGAAATTGAACTCAACAGACTAGCTGGGATGGATTTTGTGAAGGAAATAGCCTATTCCCGTAAAGCAATGTTTGTTCCGAAAATTAATGAAAACAAACGATTTAATTCAGAAATGAGAAATAAATATCGGGATCATTATTATTTTGGTTTTCCTCTCATTTCCCGAACAAAGGTAATTGGTGTCGTTGAATTAATTTCTCGTTCCTTGCCAAATTACGAAAGTGAAAATATTTACTTTCTGGAAAGTCTGGGTCGTGAAATTGGGGTTGCCATTGATAACGCATTCCTGGTTGCCAAAGCCAAGAAACAACAAGATGACGCCATGACTTTGTATCAGCTTGGTACCAGAATTTCATCTTCACTCATTTTGAGTGAAGTTCTTGAAGCTGTGGCTGATTCAGCAAGATCATTATTAAATACAGAGATAGGCATTGTTGGTTTATTCCAGGAATCTTGTCAGAATATCAAGATTTGGTCCGCGAGTGGAGAAGATGCAAAAAAACTCGAAGGATTAACCATAAATCTGGATAAAGATGGTTTTGGTAGTAAGCTTTTTGCCAGAGAAACAATATCCGGCAGTATTAGTCAACAATTTAAACATCCATCCTTTAATAGGGCGAATATCGACTTAAATGAATTTGATTCTTTCTTGGCTATCCCACTTCATCTAGGAGAAATTTTTCTAGGAATCATCGGTGTAATCTCCAGAAAAGCTCGAAAATTTAATGCAAGTGATACGCAATTATTAAAGCAATTAGGTTATCATGTTTTTGTTGCCATTGAAAATGCACGTCTGCACCAACAGCTTCGCTATGGGGCAGCGGTGGAAGAGCAAAACAGGTTAGCACGGGAATTACATGATAATTTAGCCCAGGCAATGGGATATATCAAAATAAAAGCGATTATGGCCCAAGATATGTTGGCAAAGCAAGACATTGAAAAAGCACGATCTCACCTGGATGAATTGATCAATACGACCAGCGTCCTGTATACGGATATACGGGAAGCAATATTTAATTTGCGCAACACAGACTCCAACCATGGAGATTTCTTCAGTGCATTGCAAGAATATTTGACAGAATATCAGCAATATTATGGTCTCGAAGTAAGATTTACGATGGATGACAGTTCTTCCTTAGAATTTTCTCCAGAAGTAGCCAATCAGTTGATGCGAATTGTTCAGGAAGCTTTATCCAATGTGCGTCGTCATGCTTGCGCTCACAAAGTTTGGATTCAATGTTGGCAGGATCAAGGAGAAATAATGATCAGTATCGAGGACGATGGTAGTGGCTTTGATCCGAGTGAAGTATCCACAAAAGAAACCTCTAAACAAAGTTTTGGGTTGCAGATCATGCGAGAGCGCGTTCAATATATCAAAGGAGAACTCAAAATAGATTCTGAGCCTGGAAAAGGAACAAAAATATTAATACAAATTCCATCCATTTATATCCGGTAAAGGAAATCGATTATGTTGCGGATAATGCTTGTAGATGATCATGTTTTATTTAGAAAAGGATTAGCATCTTTGTTGGATGCACAACCAAATATAAAAGTGATTGGAGAAGCCAGCAATGGATGTGAAGCGGTTGAATATGCCAAGGTATTGCATCCGGATTTGATCATGATGGATATCAATATGCCAAAATGTGATGGACTACAGGCAACCCGATCCATTAAACAAATATTACCGGATACGAAGATTGTAATGCTGACTGCATCCGATGATGATCAATACTTATTTGAAGCCATTAAAATTGGTGCCCAGGGTTACTTGTTAAAAGATCTTGAATTGTATCAATTACTGGATTTGTTGGACTCGATCGCTAAAGGCGAAGCGATCCTCTCCAGTGCTATGGCGACAAAAATTTTTCGAGAATTCAATCGTGGAAGCCAAACCGGAAATAATTCAGAAGATCAGGTAGAAGAACTCACCGAAAGAGAAATAACGATATTAAAAAATGTAGCCCAGGGGTTAATGAATAAGGAAATAGCTGATATATTGGGGATATCTGAAAATACAGTCAAAATTCATCTTCGTAATATTCTTGAAAAATTACACCTACGAAATCGAATTCAAGCTGCTGTTTATGCGGTGCGCCAGGGAATTGTTGATCAGGATAGCAAATCAAAGTCCTGAGGCATGCAGTTTTCTCGGAAATTTGTTAATTTCTTTTCAATTCTATAGCCCATCTGGGCTATAGAAGATTATCCATCTGGTTTTAAAAGATACCTCATCGTAATATTTTATTTTCGAGTTCAATTTGTTATTCTACTTATATTACAAGTAGTACTTCCGTTTTCAGATGTCTATCTGAAATATTTCCGCTAATGAGAAAATCTATATGCGCGACAGCATCAATCCGGACACTTATCGATTTTGGAACATCCTGTGACCATCAGGGTAATTTGTGTTTAAATTGTTGATTGTCGCAAGGAAGGAGCCAATCACCAAAAATTGTATATCTAAGATCTGTTTTGAAAGTAATCAAGCCCAACAAGATTAAATAGAGGAGGCAATAATTATGGCAGAAATAAAAAGAAGAGATGAAGCACCAAAGCCAACAAAAGAACCAAAAAAGACTGAAACTTCTGCTTCGGGCGTATCCCGAAGAGAGTTTCTCGTTGGTTCAGGGGCTGGGGTTGCTGGTCTCGTTATTGGTGGAGTGATAGGCAATCAAGTGATTGGAAAGCCTGCTGCACCGGTCGTTGAAGCTCCAGTTGCTGAAGCACCAGCGGAAGGCGAAGTTTCACCTTACAAAGCTGGTTACAACCTGGTCTTTGACTCGGTTCAATGCACAGGATGCATGATCTGCGCTGTAGCATGTTCAGAGAAATATTCTGCTCTCCTTCACCCAGAGGAGACTGCGAATATAGTAAGTCTGGAATTTGCCCGAATTCGCCCCATGCGATTCCAATATGTCGATGTAATCAATGTATGTTCATATTGTCAATTGTATGAGTGGGCTGAAGGGTCAAGCGAATTTCCATGTGCACAAACTTGTCCTGAGGAAGCCATCATGACCGTACCAGAAGGCGAAGGTGAAGAAGGTTATTACGGAATGGGTTACAAGTGGGTTGATCGTGAAAAGTGCCTGGGTATTGATAAATGCTGGCGTTGTGCGGAGATCTGTGAAGATCAATTTGCCAGCGGCATGTCTTTTGACCCGATTGACAGAAAAGCTCAGGTTTGCAGCCGCTGCGGTGGCGATCCTGAATGTGTCAAAGCCTGCCCAGAACCTGGTGCCTTAACCTGGGTGCCGGCTGCGCGAAATGGCCGTTATTTTGCTAATACTCCTTCGGACTATGCTGTACTACTTTACAGAAAAATCTATAATCATGTGAGGGACCTATAATGGCTGAATTATTTGGAATGTCCGGAAAAATTGCTCGTGTTGACCTAACAACCGAAACTGTAACCGTTATCGAACCGGCAGAAGAAATCTATCGAAAATTCCTGGGTGGATCAGCCATGGGAGCCTATTTCCTTTTCAAAGAAGGAATATTTGATCCCAAACTGGACCCACTTGGACCTGATAATTTATTACAGTTTATGATTGGACCTGTTACTGGAGCTGCGCCTAACCCTCGTATTACTTTAGTGACCAAAAGCGCTTATAACATCTTTTGCGCATCCACCTGCGGTGGACATTTTGGTTCAGAATTGAAATTCGCTGGTTGGGATGGTATTCAGGTTGTTGGTAAAGCATCTAAACCCGTTTATCTGGCTGTCATGGATGATACGATTGAAATTCGTGATGCTGGCCATGTTTGGGGTAAGGGTGTAGAAGAATCAGAATTAATTTTGAAGAGTGAAGTTTTAGCTGAATTAGAATTACGTGAAGGTATGATTCGTGATGCAGACCTGACCCCTGAGTGGGCAGCCATGCGCCCTCCCAAACGGTTAGGAATGCATGCCAAACGCCTGGCGCATGTCATGGCGATCGGTCCCGGTGGTGAAAACCAGGTCTGGTATTCCTGTGTTGTTACCGAAGGTGCCCGTGCCGCTGGCCGTTGGGGTGCTGGTGCCGTCATGGGTTCCAAGAACCTAAAAGCAGTTGTGGTGCGTGGAACCAAAGGCCACAAGTTAGCCGACAAGAAGACTTTCCTTGCGCTGGTCAGTGGCATTCAGAAATCAGAAAGAGGTGACTACTTCTGGCGTTCATACGGTACCGCAGGAATCGGCGCCAACTCTGCTTATGTGGAAGACGCTTTCCCGATTCGTAACTGGCAGTACGGCTCCTGGGCTGATCCACATGTAAAAGCAATCGCTGGCCCATTCATGGATCAAACCAGCTTTGTGCGCAAAACATCCTGCTATGGTTGTAATCTGCATTGTCTCTATCCAGTGGAAGTTACCAGTACAGATCCATTAATGGATGGAACCATGTCCGATATGCCTGACTGGGAAGCCATGGGTATGGTGGGTGGCAATCTTGGTTATATGGAAATGGATGGCGTTGATCCTGGTAAACCATTTACGGGATCCGTTAAAGACCAGGCAGAGCATCTTGCCAAACTCCAATATACAACCTTCATACACGACAACGCTAGCCTTGATTTTATCGAAGGTGGAGCCAATCTGGCATTAGTTATGGAACTTGTTCAGAGAGGTTTCATTGATAAGAACGATCTGGATGGCATT
>JACZIY010000529.1 GCA_014860845.1 Anaerolineaceae bacterium | reverse complement strand
CCTCAAGCTCATTATTTAACTCTGATTATGATCGATGATAAATATATTAATAACTATTTGTATCATGTTTTGTACAAGATTTGTATCAGAATGACTGATTATTTAGAAATCTTACTTTTTAAATTTTAGATCAGTTTTCTTAAGAAAAAACCTGGACGAACCAGGTTTGAAATTTAGGAAAGAAATAATTCACAAGGTCATTTCATTTCTTTTTGCAGATGTGCAATACTCTTCTGAGCTGCTGTGTCCACATCAGGGAAGGGGAGAAATTCTCCTGAGATAAATCCATTGTATCCGGTATTGAACAAGGATGTGAAGATCGATCCGAAATCCAGGTGACCACCGCCGGGATACCAGCGGTTCGAGTCAGCCACATGGAAATGAAAAATCCGATCAGCGCATAAACGGATGCTTTCCTCAATCTGTGGCTCTTCAATATTCATATGAAATGTATCCAGTAACAAACCGAAATTGTCAGCACCGACTTGCGAAACCAGATCAAGTCCCTGTTTCACATTGTTGATTAATGAAGTTTCATAACGGTTAATGGGTTCAAGAGCCAGGCGCACATTATGATCTTTCGCTACAGAAGTGCATTGTCGTAATGCTTCACGAAGCCAATCCATTGCCTGTGGATGACTGACACCAGGTTTTAAGATGCCTCTTACCAAACCGATAATGATGACAGCATTTAATTTTTCTGCGATGGGAATGTGACTTTGAATTCGATTGATGGCCGCTTTACGAATGGCAGGATCCGGATCGGTGAAGGACAAACCTTCTTCACCCCAGGCCTGTCCAGTGCCAATGGCAGGGACTTTCAATTTATATTTACGCAGAATTTTTTCTAATTCATCCATTTCAACCAGTTGCGGATCCCGGATAGCGAGCTCTACACCGTTGTAACCATATCCGGCGATTTTTGCCAGATTAGCGTCCAGATCACCCGAAAAAGTGGCTGCCTGAAATTTTGTAAGTTGTGTGGTATATACGATTGATAAATTCATTTTTACTTTCCAGCCGGGTATCAACCACAGATAAAGTCGTTGATACCCGGTATAACAAGGGAGAGACTTAAGCGACGTAAGTAATTTTGACTTCTGAACGATCCGTTTGTAAACGAATGATATTTTCTGGTAGTTCTTCCAGGGTGATTTTCTTGGTGCTCATGGGGGTCATATCCATGCCGGAAGCCATACATTCGATGACACGCGGGAATGTTCCATGCCCGGAGTGTCCCTGTGCACCGATGATCTGGGCGCGACGAACCTGGAGCACCTCACCCATCACTGGCATCTTCGCTTCTGCACGGGCGGTCACGACAATTTTACTGTTCAATGTGCGACCTTCCCAAACAACCCGTTCGATGCCGGGATAAACAATTTCTGGTAATCCAGTCGCTTCCATGAATAAATCAGCTCCCATGCCATGGGTGATCTCCAGAACACGATCTGCGAAGTCCTCTTTGAGGGGGTTGATATGAAAATCTGCACCTAATTTTAAAGCCGTCTGGGCACGAACTTCTTCGGTTTCGGAGATGATAACCTGGGATGCCCCAGCCCGTTTCAAGATAGCACAGGCTGCAATGCCAACCGGACCTGCCCCAAGAATGACTACGCGATCACCCGGGCGAATACCACCACCACGTTCGATGACAGCATTGTAAGCTACACAGGTTGGTTCAATCAGGCTACCAGCCACAAACAGATCCTGGCCACTATACCTTGCTTTTAAGGGTTCCAGGCTCCAAACGGTGCGAGAGGGGACAACCAGGTATTTGGCGTAGGCTCCATTAACATTAAAGCCAATTTCATCCAGACGCTCACAATGGTTGGGATAGCCATCCGCGCAGGGTTTACACATGCCACACCACAGCATTTCCTCTGTTGTGACAGGTTCACCACCTTTGAATGGTTTATTGGTGTACTTATCAAAAGCTTTCTTGCCAGCAGATACAACCACGCCAGATAGTTCGTGTCCTAAAATGCTGGGAAAACCCGTCAATCCAGGATAGAAAATATAACCGTCCTCAGTTGCTTGCGACATGTGAACATCGGAACCACAAATGCCACAGGCTTTCACCTCAATTAAAACTTCATCTTCTCCGGGTGTGGGGATATCATATTCACGAATTTCGAAGCGAGGATTGCGCCATACTTGACTGCCCAGATAAGTCTGTCGACCTTCTATATCTTTTGCTCCCAGTTTGAAACCGGGTTTAGGATTCCAATCTGCTACTAAAGTTACACCCTTCATTTTTTCGTTCATCGTAATCTCCTCGATTGATTCTATAAATTAGACTTCTGTCCCCTGGCCAATGCGGGGGATGCCATAAACAGGTTTCCAACCCTTGCTGAGCGGTTCGCGCAGGTAGGGTTCCATTTCTTTTTCGGTGCGCAAAGTGACTTCCTCAACAGGAGGAACGGTTCCAGCCGGGAATGCTTCCAATACATCATCATGCCAGAGGGTAAGGTATTTTAATATGGCAGCCATCGGTCGTTTACCTTTTTCTGCGGTACCAGATTTGGCTTTTCCAACCACACCTTCGGGGGTAGCAGCAATTTCAATCGCAAAGTGACCTTCACCTTCCGACCAGCGGCTGGGGCGACCATATGGATCGACTGATTTATCAAAATGTCCTTCTGGTAAGTAGGCTTTACCTTCTGTATCCACCGCGTAATTCATATCCACCATTTCAGGATGAAGTAACAGGCTTAATGATGTTTCGGATTCATCTGCATGCACGAAATTGGTATCCATCTTGCCACCCCGTTCGACTGGACGGAAGAATTCGCGCACACCACGATGCCAATCAATAACGCGGAAGATTCCGGGAAGTTGGTAGCGTTTCTGGAATTCCTGAATGGCTGATTCCAAAACCCACAAGTGGCCATGATTGTTGACGATTAATTGCTTGCGGAAACCATCATTCCACAAACCTAACATGACATCAATCATCATCTCGCGTACGACGTGTTCACGTACAATGACAGTCCCTGGCATACCTAGATGGTGATAAGGATGCGCACCATAATTCAATGGAGGAAGCGCCAGGTTAACAGGTGCACCGCGTTTTGCTGTGAAGCGGCGAACACCTTCAACAATAGCACTCACGTATAAGGTGTCAGCTGCGCTGGGGAGGTGTTGTCCGTGTAATTCGGTACAGCCAACAGGAATGAATACAATATCATTCTTTTTGCGATTCTGTTCTACCTGCCAGCGGGTGGTCGTTTGAATGTATGAAC
>JACZIY010000528.1 GCA_014860845.1 Anaerolineaceae bacterium | reverse complement strand
GTGTTGCTCACAATATTCTCCAAAATAAATTAACTTCAAACGAACTAACCGGGTAAAGAGGCACCCAAAACGATCAGAAAAGTGACCTACTTCTGACCCATCAACTTTACCAATAATTTTCCTATAATACACCCGGCAAAGGATGTGAAAAATTCAACCCATGTGTTCAAGATTTTCCTGGCTATTTGACCAGTTAAAACTCAAATTAAAAATGACGCATCATTATATCAAATAAATATAACAATCGTGTTCTTTCAAAAACTCCCACTTTGTACGATTTATGGAGATGATACATATAATCCGTTTTACTGGTCAGATTTTTTGACAGGCTCATTTTGAATTTCTTTTTTTACCAAAAATCTTGCTCGATATCGTACCAGTGAAATAAAAATCAAAAACTGGATGGAAGCATTAACAATGGTAGAAAATTGATCAAAATAAAATAGGATTAGATTAACAATGCCCATCATGATTAACATGGTAGCAATGCCAATATTCACTCCTAAATGGTCTTTACGAAGAAACATAAAAATTCCTGATAATATACTAAAGAATCCAAGCGTTCCTTCAAGGCCAATCTTTGCCTGAAACCAATTCAATCCGCTTTGATTCCTGACCAGATTATTGGAAATCAGGTTCTCGATGATGATGCTCAAAGCATCAGGATTATTAAAAATACGCAAAATTGCCCAGGGTTCAAAAATCGCGTACACACCCCAGGCTATTAAAACACTGACCAGAATCATTCGCATACGCTTTTTATTAAACCATTTTGCTTCAAAAACTCTCAAACGAAGATACCATTTTTCCCAAAATCGGGGTTTATGAGGAACGAGATATGATTCTCGCTCTTCTAAATATTCTCTTAAAACCTCTGCTAAGCTCGTTATTTGATCATCCTGATTGAACATTTTGATTTTTTCCAGATTTTTCATAATCTGGCGGTGTTCCTTTATAGAGAGATCATTATCCAATAATTCTTCTAATTCCTGAAAGGCATGATACATGTAAATTCTAGCATTATTTTCTCTTTGGCGTCTGACCCGAACGTACAGTAAAGCAGTTAATAAAAAGAAGGCATAAATGATCGGGGCGGCGGATGGATAAAAATAATCATTGCTTTGAGTAATAAATTTTCCTACTTCGTCTATAAATAATCCAATACCAACACCGGATGACAAAGCACTTAAATCCAAGGCCCAACGATTTGAAAAAATTAAAGGTAATAAACTACCGATGAATAACAATAAACCGCCCCAAAGAACATGAGCGATGTGCAATTCACCTCCTCCCAGTTGTGGGTAGCCTGTAATTTCTAAAAACAAACGGGTTAATGAGACAGAGGCTGCGAAACTGATCAGTGTAATTAATAGATATTCGTTTACACGATTTTGGAAGATAGGTGATCTGTTATCAAGGTTTTTCATTTTTCACCTGTTTTTTTGGTACAATTGGCTGGTTGGATTAAAAAAATCAGAAGGTGCAGCATGAAAGTTGCCCGGTATGATTATACAAGGATTGATATGAGTTTACCTGAATATTTATTGGAAGCATTTGAGAACATACCGACGGATCAAACCATCAATGTGCTGATGCGCCACTCGATTCGCTTCCCCATTACAAGCGACGCTGAGGTTTTTACAGCGAAATTAACCCCCGAAGGAGAAGATTTAGCTTCTACTTTTGGGGCATGGCTTCAAAAAAAATATTCAATTGGAAAGATATTGACATCCCCAATTAATCGATGTGTAGAAACAGGCAGATACCTGACGAAAGGTGCTGGAAATGGCAGAGTAATTCTTTCCGAACCTGTTCTTTCACACCCGAACGAAAATGGTGAATATGACATGATGGATGATTACCTGGAGTCAGGTGATTGGCCATTAAGGATTAGTCAAATTGCAGAAAAGATGTTTCCGGATAATCAATCGCAGGGGTTGAATTTCTTCATTACGCATGATACTGTACTTGTTTTGATGGCAGCCTTCTGGTTAGAAATGGATATTCGAGCGCCAGAGGATTGGCCGAAATATTTAGAGCCAATGTTTTTCTGGAAGACTGATGGAAAGTTGATCATTTCTTTTCGAGGGAATGAGATTATTGTTAATAAACCGCCTGACTTTTTTAAAAAATTTAAATTCCATAATTCGCTGGTTGAAATTAGATGAGTTAAGCCACTTCCAAATTTGAGAATTTTCTCTTATTCTATTCCTTCGCTATAATTAAAAAATGCAAATTCGAGATTATGTGATTTACAGTCACCTTACGCCTCCTCGGAACCAGCAGGGGGTTTTATCACGTCCACGTGTTACTCAAATGATTCTGGATAACATTTCCTATCCATTATTAATTCTTCAAGCAGGTACCGGTTATGGCAAGAGCACTGAACTTGTAACACTCACCGAGTCTCTTAAAAATTATTATTGGTATAGTATTCAGGAATCTGACAG
>JACZIY010000527.1 GCA_014860845.1 Anaerolineaceae bacterium | reverse complement strand
CTACAACAGGAACTGTTGAAAAAATTATTCTTGGATATGGGTTATGCTCTAATGGTATTGTTGGCGTACAGGCCCGCCTAGAACAGCTTATAGTCCCGCGTTGTCATGACTGCATCTCTTTTTTTCTTGGTTCAGCTGAAGTCTATCAAAAAGATTTTAGCTCGCGCCCGGGAACTTATTATTTGACTCCAGGTTGGATTAATGAGAAGAAAGACCCGTTGCACATTATGCTGGATGAATATGTTCCCCGATATGGTGAAGAAACATCTATCTGGGTGATGCGTGAGGAACTCAAACACTATACCCACATAATGCTAATAGATAACGGTCTTTCAGAAATAGCCCCATTACGAAATATTGCTCAAGAAAACGCTAAATTTTTTGAGCTTCAATATGTGGAGGTAAAAGGAGCCAGTCTGGATTTTTTTAGGCGTTTGATTGACGGACCTTACCCTGAGGGGGTATTTCTTTTAATCCAACCAGGGGAACAAATTGAGCAAGAATTCTTCATCTAGTAATACTGGTCTTAAATATCGTATCATTTATGAACCCACCGGTATCAGTTCCACCTGCTCAGCTGGTTCGACCATTCTTGCTAACACGGCGAATCTCGGACTTGCTCTTCGTTCAGATTGTGGCGGAAAAGGTCGATGCGGCCAGTGCAAGGTGATCACTTCCGATACCAAATATATTCCCCCACCCAATAGTAACGAGCAAAAACTGCTCACCAAATTAGAATTGCGCCGTGGATACCGACTCGCTTGCTCCCTCCGACCATTTGGGGATTTACGAATCACGATCCCCGAGACATCATTGGATTCGCATGGACCTGAAATCAAAAATAACCTAACCAGCAGCTGTGAACCTAAGCCTTTAGTCATGCGTCACATCGCATTACATACTGACGAACTGATTACTAACAATCAAGAATCTGATCTTTGCAGTTGCTTGCCGACACATTATATACCTGAAGATTGGAATTCTGATCTTAGCCATTCAGCCTTAGTTCAACTGAGCCAGCTTAATTCAGCCAGCGACTTAACACTCATTGCCCATCGTCACTTCGGAATAACAGCAATTCTACCGGGTAATCAGCCTTGTTCATTAGGAGTAGCTCTTGACGTTGGAACTACAACTCTTGCCGCATATCTTTGTGATTTCTCAGATGGTTCTGTTCTCGCTTCGGCATCCGCAGCAAATCTACAAAGGCGTTTTGGGGAAGATGTCATCAGTCGAATCACCTATACTCTAGAACACAAACATGGCACCCATATTATGAAGGAACTGGTCATTAAAGCAATGAACCAGCTCATCAACCAATGCCTTAAGATGGTAAAATGCTCGGTTGAGTCAATTGATGAAATATGTGTTGTTGGCAACCCCACAATGCAACATCTTTGTTTGGGATTTAATCCTAACACTCTTGGGAGTTCCCCGTACCGTCCCATTACCTGCCAATCGCTTAACGTCCGTGCTGAAAGCCTTGGACTATGCACACGCCCAGATATCAATGTGCATGTATTTCCGATTGTATCTGGATTTATTGGTGGTGACACAATTGCTGCAGTGCTTGCCGCTGAAATTCAACGACGCAGTGAAATTACCTTGCTTATTGATATCGGCACGAACGGGGAGATCGTATTGGGCAACTCGGAGCGTTTGTGGACTACCAGTTGTGCTACAGGACCAGCTTTGGAAGGAGCCCATATCAATTGCGGCATGCGAGCGACAACCGGAGCGATCGACAGAGTTATCATTGATCCTGATACATATCAACCTACCTTGCACATTATTGATGAGACAGACAGGGTATCCAATCCTATTGGCGTATGTGGCTCTGGCATTATCGATGCTGTGGCGGAAATGATCAAAACTGGCATTGTCTTGTCCAGTGGACGATTGCGGGAAGGTTGCCCTGGTGTCGTACAGGACGACAAAGGGATCGGGAGAGAGTTTCTTCTATGGAAATCCAAATCGAAAGAAGATTCTCGTCGAATAGTTCTATCACTTTCAGATATCCGCCAGATTCAGTTAGCCAAGGCGGCTCTTTCAACTGGCATTCAACTCCTCATGAAGCATTCGGGATATGAACGTTTTGACAGACTTATACTGACAGGAGCCTTCGGTGCCCGCTTCAACTGGAAAAACGGTATTTTAATCGGAATGTTACCAGAGGTCCCACCAAACGCATCAGTTCAAATAATAGAAAATGGTGCCGGGTACGGTGCTGTAAAAGCATTATTGAACTCTGA
>JACZIY010000526.1 GCA_014860845.1 Anaerolineaceae bacterium | reverse complement strand
CGAGAACAATTTCTCGTGCCTGATTCTCATCGATGTCTTTTTCAAGCTTTGTGGCAGCTTCTACGAATCGCTGAACTTCATCTTCATAGTCACTCAACCAGATTCCTTCATCGTTGATCACCGAGACCATCGGTTCTGATGGCGTCGGAACAAAAGTAGCTGATTCCTCAGGAACTATGATTGATTCTGTGCTGATTGATGTACCAGTATCAGGAGTTAAAATATCGGGAGGAGTTGGAGTCTGCGTTACATTGCAGCCAGAAAAAACCAAAAATGAAATAATGATAAATAATAATAGCTGAATTGTGATTTTCATTTGGTTGATTATAATCCAAAAAAAAGCAGGTCGTGGGTTTACCACGACCTGCAATTTTGTAATTAATTGATTTAGTATTCCGGCATTGGTGGACCAGCAGGAGCTTTGTTCTCTTCTGGAACATCAGTGATCAAAGCTTCAGTAGTCAGGATCATGGCTGCGATAGAAGCAGCATTTTCCAGGGCACCACGGGTCACTTTTGCGGGATCAATCACACCACATTTGACCATATCGCCATATTCGCTTGTGAGGACATCGTAACCGATCTGCATATTGTTGCCATCTTTTTGCGCTTTGCGCACATTTTCAATGATCACAGAACCTTCTTTACCAGCATTCTCGGTAATTCTACGCATAGGAACTTCCAATGCTTTGCGTACAATATTGACACCTGTCTGTTCGTCATCATATTGCATCTTCAAACCGTCCAGAACATGGATTGCATTGATCAATGCGACACCACCACCAGGGACAATACCTTCTTCTACTGCAGCTCGTGTAGCAGAAAGAGCATCTTCAACACGATGTTTCTTTTCTTTCAATTCTGTTTCAGTTGCTGCACCTACACGGATAATTGCAACACCACCAGCTAATTTAGCCAGGCGTTCCTGCAATTTTTCGCGGTCATAATCGCTGGTAGTTTTGTCGATTTCAACTTTGATCTGATCAATACGACCTTTAATCCCAGCTTCATCGCCTTTACCACCCACAATTGTGGTGTTATCTTTATCAGCAACCACTTTTTCTGCACGACCGAGGTCGGCGACTGTTGTGGTTTCTAATTTACGACCAGTTTCTTCAGAAATAACCTGTGCACCGGTCAATGTAGCAATATCCTGCAACATGGCTTTACGGCGATCACCAAATCCAGGGGCTTTTACAGCCAGGACATTGATCATGCCACGGATTTTGTTGAGTACCAGGGTTGCCAGTGCTTCACCATCGATATCTTCTGAAATGATAACCAGGTCACGTTTCCCAACCTGGACCATTTTCTCGAGAACAGGGACGATATCGGCTGCTGCAGAGATCTTCTTGTCATGGATCAGAATATAAGGTTCACTGATAACAGCTTCCATATGTTCGGCATCGGTTACGAAATAAGGTGAAATGTATCCGCGATCAAACTGCATACCTTCAACATATTCCTGTTCGAATTCCAAACCTTTGGATTCTTCAACGGTGATGACGCCATCTTTTCCAACTTTGTCCATTACATCAGCAATTAATTCACCGATGGAACGGTCCTGTGCGGAAATCGTGGCAACGTTGGCGATTTCATTCTTTTCACGAATTTCAATAGCCATTGATCTGATTTCATCGGCAACCATTTTTGCGGCTGCTTCAATACCACGTTTGAGCAACATTGGGTTAGCACCAGCTGCCAGCGTTTTTAAACCTTCAGTTACGATTGCATGCGCGAGAACGGTTGAGGTAGTTGTACCATCACCGGCGATGTCATTTGTTTTTGTGGCTGCTTCTTTGAGCAGTTGGGCCCCCATATTTTCAAATGGGTCTTCTAATTCAATTTCTTTTGCTACGGTCACACCATCATGAGTAATGGTTGGTGATCCAAATTTTCGATCCAGAGCCACATTACGGCCTTTTGGACCTAAGGTTGTTGCAACAGCATTTGCTACTACATCAATACCATTGCGTAATTTACGTCGTGCTTCTTCTCCAAAAACCAATTGTTTTGCTGCCATATTTTTTTACTCCTGTTTTTATTCTTTTACTCTTCAACAATTGCTAAAAGATCGCTTTCCCGTAAGATGAGCAATTTTTTGCCATCAACTTTAATTTCGGTTCCAGCATATTTTGCAAATAAGACGACATCATCTTCAACAACATCCATCTTAATGCGATCGCCATCTTCATCACGGTCACCAGGACCAACAGACAAAACTTTCCCCTTCTGGGGTTTTTCTTTTGCGGTTTCCGGTAGAACGATGCCACCAGCGGTAACTTCTTCAGCTTCGATCGGTTCGACCAATATCCGACTACCTAATGGTTTTAACTTCATGTGTACTTCCTCCTGCTTCTGCATAAGGTAAAATTTTGGATTTTTAGCACTCTCTATATATGAGTGCTAAACCGCTTCAAATCTTACCTGTGTTTAGGGTGAAAGTCAAGAGGAAAAATTGATTTCTTATAAAATTCTGATACAAAATATTGATAGATGTTTCCCACTTTTTTGGTGAATTCGATCAACGGGTAATGCCATAAGAGGCGCAAATCTCTTCACTGGTATTGACAATACTCATCACATCAGCATTATTTACAAAATCTTTTCTGATGGTGTCAAACACACCCAGGGCACGTTCACAAAATCCAGTCCCTTCCCGATGCATGGCAGCCAGAACTGAGCCATAAGAGTAGTAATAAACAACAGTACTCTCTGTTAAAGGTAAACCCACAATATCATAAGGAGGTACGTCCTCGACAGGTGTATCTTCTGAACATTCCTGCCTGACAATACAACTTTCTAAAGCAGTGCATCCATCGATGGCACAGGCAAAGGCTGGGATTGAACCTTCGTAATTTCGCGAGCGAAAATATACTAATCCTAATTGAGAATATACGTATGGGTCTTCGGGTGTGATCTCCAAAGCGCGCATGACATTCCTTGCAGCAATGAAGAACTCACCAATTTGACTGTAAGTTCTGGCAATACCAAGGTATGGAATTGGGTCTGCTACTTTATTTTGTTCATTGATTTTTGCAGCCAGAGCAAAATATTCCAAAGCCAAATCATACTGTTTCAGTTCACGGTAATTAACCCCAATAGATAAGTGTATAAAAGTTAAATTGGGATTGATTTCTGCTGCTTTTTTATATGCTTCAATCGCCTCACCATATCGGCCTCCCTGCGATTCAAGCACAAAGCCATAAACCCTATAAGCATCAAATGAGGTGCCATCCATTGCTACAGCTCGTTCAGCGAAATCCAAAGCTTCGTTATATCGTAATTGACGCATATAGATTTCAGCCCGAAATGCCACTGCTAAAACATTATTACTATCCAATTGCAGTGCTTTTGCGGATGCCTGTTCAGCTTTAAAAATATAATCATCTGATTGTTCACCGGAAAAAGCAGCGTTTGAATACCAGTCGTATGTTAATGAAAGGATTGCATATGCGGTGCTATCTTCAGGATTCAAATCGACTGCTTTTTCTGCAGATTGAATGGCCTCTTCCAGGCGTAGTTTTTTCTGTGCGTCTGTTGTAAGTAAGTTTGAAGAATATGTTTGAATTCGAGCAAGTTCTGCCCAAATAATTGAATTGTTGGGTTCAAATTCCGCCGCTTTGCGGTAAGCCTCTACTGCAGCCTGAATTTTTCCCGCTTGAAATTGTGTTTCACCTTCCATCGCGTAGGAATTGGCTGTTCTTGTGGATGTGGGTGTTGGTAAAAATGGTTTCTCAATATTCCCTGCATCTACTTCCTTCAAGACAAATGCTGCAATTAAAATGAACAACAGTAGAAAATAGATCCGAATAGGATTATTTTTTCTTTGTGGTCTAAATAGATGATTATCATCTGGGAGTCTAATTCCCATACTTAACCTTTTAAAATCAGATTAATAAATCCTGATTATTCTTCTTCACTAATTCCAGTACAGATGTTAACAATTTCACCTGCGTTATATACAGTAATTTCATCTCCGCTGACATTTTTTAATAAGGCTTCTGAAATTTGTAGTGCCTCTGAGCATTCGTCTGAACGTGCTAATGCAAGACCATAAATCTGATAGTATTGGGATATAGTGCCATAATCCAGAGGTAATGCCTCAACCGTCACACCGGCTTCGGTGGTTCCCCCACGTATAACCAATCGCAACATTCTTATGGCATTTGGGTATTCGAAATTACGGTAATAAAGCACGCCTAGATTTCCATACAAATAAGGATCATTTGGATCATCAACAATTGCCTTTTCAGCGTATTGGATTGCTGTCGCATATGAACCCTGGGTCTGATACACTCTTGAGAGATAAACGTCTGGCAAAGGATCAGAGGGGTTAAGCAGGTCAGCCTCCGTGAAAGCTTGAACTGCTAAATCATACTCAGCTACATCCGGATAATAATACACTCTTCCCAGGCGCATATACAATTCCGGAATATATTTATTAATCGCAACTGCGGCTGCATATTCCTGAACAGCCTCGCCATAGCTTCCCACTAATTCAAGGATGTACCCTCTCGCCCGGTGCGTTTCCAGCGAATTTGGACTCAAATCTCTGGCTTTTATTGAACTGGAAATTGCATTATCAATCACGCCAATAATGGATGTATTCGATTCATATTGCAATCCATATACTTCTGCAATAAAAGCGTAAGGAATATGATTATTGGGATCTAATTCGATTGCTCGTTTGAGTGATGCGGTTCCATTTAAATAATCTCCTGACAATCCCTGAGCCCAACCTCGCAAAGCGTAAGCCATTGCATTATTTTCATTAATCAACAAGGCATTACTCGCCTGTTCCAGAGCTTCTTCATATCGTCCTAAGTAAATAAGCAATCGTGACAGCGAAATATAGTTTCCGGTATTCATTGAATCCGCAAGAATCGCCTGCCGATAAGCATCAATCGCCTGGGATAATTTTCCTTCATTTTCCAATGTCTGAGCATCTGTGACAAAAGACTCTGGTGCCCTGGTTGGGGTTGGTGTAGAGATGAAGAGTGGTGGTACATCCGCAATGACGACCTGGTTCACATAGATTCCAACACCAATCAAAATAACCAATAGAAGAATCCTGATTGGATTTCCACGTCGCTTTTGCTTATTCATGTTTAATCTTTTATTGCTTAGATACATATTCTCATCTTACCATTATCATTTTTTCTTCGTCAAGATGCATCGAATGAATTTTCTTCCTTATTAAGGAATCTTAATCATAAGAATACATCAATTATGGTAAATAAATCGAATAACTAAAAAGTCATCTTTATTCAAATCAGGATATCTGGGAAAAATACCATAACCTTGAGCCATATTTACTTGCTATTCAATTATCCTCAGGCTAAAATCATCACATGAAATTTGACGTTTTCAGTCTTTTCCCTTCCATATTTCAATCATATTTTGAAATTTCGATATTGCAAAAAGCCATAGAGAAAAACTTAATAAACATTCATATTCACAACATTCGAGATTGGACATTTGATAAACACCATGTCACTGATGACACGCCTTATGGCGGTGGTGGTGGTATGGTCATGAAAGCAGAACCCATTTTCAGAGCAGTCGAAGATGTGTTTGCAGAAAATTCAAAAGTGCCAATCATTCTGATGTCACCTCAAGGTCGGACTTTTACAACACAAATTGCGATTGAGCTCTCAAAATATTCACAAATTGGTATCCTGTGTGGCCGCTATGAAGGTGTAGATGAAAGAGTAGTGGAACATCTCATAACAGATCAAATCTCCATCGGTGATTTTGTTGTCACTGGAGGAGAATTACCGGCCTTGATGGTGATCGATGCTGTTGCTCGATTTATCCCTGGTGTTTTGGGAGACCCAGAAGGTGCTGTCGATGATAGTTTTGGAAACGGGTTATTGGAATATCCTCAATACACCCGTCCCGAAATATTTAGAGATTTGCAAGTACCCGACATTCTACTATCAGGTCACCATGCCAATATAATGAAATGGCGCAGAGAACAATCGTTAAAACGGACATACTTTGCAAGACCTGATTTATTACGAAACGCAAATCTGAGTCAGGATGATATTTCTTTTCTAGCAAAATTGGAAGAAAAAGAAAAGATAGGACATTTCCAGATTCCAAAGTGATCTGGTTTTTTCAAAAAACATCAAATTCTTTATATAAGTCAAAAAGGGAGAGCAAGCATGCAACAAAAACTGAGTTACCCGAAAACATTTTTGCTAGGATTTGGATTTTTTGGTGTTAGTGTCATTTGGTCTGTTTATAATGCGTTTGTGCCTTTATTTTTAGATGGCAAATTTGGTTTGAGCGCAGCCTGGATCGGGTTTTTCATGACGCTTGACAACATCGCAGCATTTCTCATTCAGCCGTCTGTAGGTGCGTTCTCAGATCGTTTGAGGACAAGGATCGGGAGACGTATGCCATTTATATTAATTGGTGCTCCCATTGCAGCCATCGCCTTTGGTTTAATTCCTATCGTTTCTATACTTCCCCTGTTTGTTCTTTGCACGAGTACATTATTAATCAGTATGGCACTCTGGAGAACTCCTGTTGTTGCATTAATGCCTGATATTACCCCATCCAGATTTCGATCTCAGGCAAATGGTGTCATTAACTTCATGGGTGGTGTTGGCTCAATCATTGCATTTTTAGTTGGTGCCAGCTTATATGATAAAAATCCGAATTATCCCTTTTGGTTAGGATCAGCGTTAGTGATTATGTCTTCGCTACTTGTGTTCGCTTTTATCCGAGAACCAAAAAACATAGAAATTTCAGAGGATAAAAAACCAAATCTTATTAATGCTCTGGCTGAATTAATCAAAGAGAAAGAGAAAAGCCCCCTCCGGATTTTGGCTGCAATATTTTTCTGGTTCGTGGCCTATAATGCCATTGAAGCTTTCTTTACTTTGTACGCTGTAAAACATTTACATCTCCCGGAATCTGATGGAGCTAGATTATTAGGACAGTTATCATTAATTTTTGTGCTTATGGCGTTACCTGCTGGTTTCATTGGCGCAAAATTTGGAAGGAAACGAACCATCATGACAGGTGTCTTTGTAATGGGGTGTGCCATCCTTTCAATGTATGTTCTACCGGTTGATAAGTTGACAGTTCTTTTTACAAAACTTCCTGTCGTTGGTAATTTTTACTCGGTAAGCATCATTCTGATGGTTGCTGGTTTTTCCTGGGCATTGATCAATATCAATTC
>JACZIY010000525.1 GCA_014860845.1 Anaerolineaceae bacterium | reverse complement strand
AACTTATTGTTATAATATGACCCATAAACCAAAAGTTGGAGGAGATTTGATGTCAATAATTAAATTCGGTACTGATGGTTGGCGTGCAGTTATTGCCGAAGAATATACTTTTGATAATGTGAGAAGGTGTTCACAGGGGTTTTCATCTTACCTTATCGAAAAAGGTTATCAAGGAAAATGGGTCATCATTGGCTATGATAAGCGATTCCATTCCGAAAATTTTGCAAAAGCAGCCGCCGAAGTACTGACAGCCAATGGCTTATTCGTTTTTTTAACAAATGACGCAACGCCAACACCTGTAATTTCCTATTCTGTTGTGAATAAAAAAACCGTTGGTGCAATTAATATCACCGCCTCGCATAACCCCCCCACTGATAATGGCTTTAAGGTTCGGGATCCTAATGGCGGAGCGATTCCTCCCAAAGATTTAAAAAGAATTGAGCAACTCATTCCTGAAAACGTGGTTGATGTTAAAAGAATTTCATTTGACGACGCTTTTGAATCTGAAAAAGTGGTTTTTTTTGATGCATCCATTGAATACAAGATACATATTTCAAAATTAGTTGATCTGGAATCGATTAAGAATGCTGGACTAAGAATCCTGGTTGATCCAATGTGGGGAAATAATTCAAACTGGTTTACAGAATTATTGGCAGGTGGTAGCACAGAGATTATTGAAATTCACAATCATAGAAATCCAATTTTTCCTGAAATGTCCCGCCCTGAACCCATTCCACCTAACATTGATGCAGGTTTACTGAAAACTCGGGAATTTGGTGCGGATGTATTAGTGATAACCGATGGAGATGGCGATCGATTAGGAATTGGTGATGAGAATGGTATTTTCTTAAATCAATTACAGGTATATGCATTGTTAGCTTATTACATGTTGGAGGTAAAAAAAGAGCGAGGAGCAATTGTCAAAACATTATCCACAACATCAATGTTGAATAAACTTGGAAAAATTTACAATGTCCCGGTTCATGAAACGGGTGTTGGTTTTAAATATGTAGCTCCGAAAATGATTGAAACAAACGCATTAATTGGTGGCGAGGAATCAGGTGGATACGCCTTTCGGGGGAATGTACCTGAACGTGATGGCATACTCGCAGGATTGTTCTTTCTCGACATGATGGTGAAATTGAAAAAAACCCCTTCTGAACTGCTTAAGTTATTATTTTCTGTGGTTGGTGATCATTACTATGATCGTATTGATAGTCCATTATCTGGCAATAGAAAACAAAAAGAGCACAATATTATGAATGCTCACCCTGAATTAATTGGAGGATTAAAAGTTTTAGGACTTAATTCAACGGATGGATTTAAGTTTTCATTAGAAGATGGTGGATGGCTTCTCATTCGATTTTCAGGTACTGAGCCAATCATTCGCGTATATTGTGAAACCACCCATGCTGATAAAGTGCAATTAATCCTTCAGGATGGCTTACAGATTGCAGGTATCGATTAATGCACCTGGTTGATACTCATTGCCATCTTAATTTGATGCAATCTGAAGCGGTTCTAGATGAGATTATTGACAACGCAATAAGAAATGACATACATAGGATCATGGTCCCTGGAATAAACCTTGAATCCAGTTTAGATGCGATAAAAATTGCAGAAAAGTATGAAATTGTTTATGCAGCCATTGGATATCACCCCACTGAAGCTAATAATTGGAATCAAAATAGTTTTTCGATCTTACAAGACCTTGCTCAACATCCCAAAGTAAAAGCAATTGGGGAAATTGGCCTTGATTTTTATCGTGATTATGTTCCAGTGCCAATCCAATTGCATGTTTTTAAAGAACATCTCAGGTTATCAGAAAGAACCGGGTTGCCTGTAATAATTCACTCAAGAAATGCTATCGATAAAATTTTTGATATCTTAATAGAGTGGCAAAAAACAAGAATTTTAAATGATCCAGATCAATACCTTGGAATAATGCATGCCTTTGAAGGAAATCTTGAACAAGCAAATCTGGTTACAAAACATCAATTTCTACTAGGAATCGGTGGTCCAGTCACCTATAAAAATTCTAGAGATAAACATGAAATTGCGAAGAATTTATCAATGGAATCAATTCTATTAGAGACGGATTCTCCATTCTTATCCCCTGATCCTCATAGAGGAAAATCAAATGAACCGGCAAATATTAAATTCATAGCTGAAAAAATTGCTCATTTAACAGAAAAACCGTTAAAATGGGTATCAGAAGTAACATCGAAAAACGCGAATAAAATATTCGCTTGGGAGTAATGATTGAACATCTTAAACCGTTTTCAAAGTTTAGTATCAGATGAAATCCTCGCTGTCGAAAATTTAATGAGGCAACAGGCTCAAGGATATAATGATGATCTTCAAGCTGCATTAGATCATCTTATTTCATCTGGCGGGAAAAGAATACGGCCAAATATAACATTATTGGTTGGTAAATTACTTAATGGTGATATAGAAAGACTTATTACTTTATCTGCCGCAATTGAATTATTACATACAGCAACATTAGTACATGATGATCTGATAGATGGTTCGCTTTTACGTCGAGGCATTCCAACATTGAATTCCAAATGGTCTCCAGCAGCAACTGTCCTTACTGGAGATTTTATGTTTGCCAAAGCAGCCAAATTAGCTGCAGACACAAATTCAATACCCGTTATGAAATTATTTGCGAATACCCTTGGCACAATTGTGAATGGGGAAATTGCACAAATGTTTTCCAGTCATTGTGTTGGAAACATTGAAATGTATTATGAAAGAATATATGCAAAAACAGCTTCATTATTCGAAACGTCCACAAAAGCTGCTGCAATGATTTCAAATGCAAATCGCACACAAAAAGAATTTCTAAGACAATTTGGATATGAACTGGGTATCGCTTTTCAAATTATTGACGATGTATTGGATTTCACGTCGAATCAGCAAAAACTCGGAAAACCAGTCGGGGGTGACTTGCGTCTGGGATTAATCACTTTACCAGCTATCATTTATTTCAATAAAAATAGCGAAGATTTTTTTTCAAAAGAATTTTTTAATTTTGATTGCAATCCTCCCATTGATATTTTAGAAAATTTAATTCAAAATATTCGAAACAGTACAGCAATCCAGGAAAGTTTTGAAAAAGCAAATTCCCACATTGAATTTTGTCTTAAAGCACTTCACCATCTTCCTGCTGGAATTGAAAGAGATGCCCTGGAAGAATTGGCTTGTTTTGTCACTCAAAGAACGATATAAAAAAAGACCGATTAACGGTCTTCTTTGTGCGCTGAGAGGGACTTGAACCCTCACGCCTTTCGGCACATGGCCCTCAACCATGCCTGTCTGCCAATTCCAGCACCAGCGCAAATTCTTCGTTATTATAATCTCTATTACACAACTGTCAAGAAAACCCCTTTATAAAAAACACTCACACTCAAAAAAAATCTATCGATCAATCCCTTTATCATTATGTTCTTAATATTCAGAGAATTAGGAATCAATCGTGTTTTTAATAAAAATTACAGTAAAATTCATCAAAGATTACAAAGAATAAACGGGAGACAGAAATGACAATCATTTTAGATGCAATGGGTAGTGATAATTATCCAATTCCTGAAATTGAAGGTGCAATGTTAGCAGCGCAACAATTAGGAATTGAAATAATACTGGTAGGTAACACAGAAGTAATAAAGAAACATTTACCAGTTAATTTTGATTCAAGTAAAATCCAAATTATCGATGCTCCAGATGTTTTAGAAATGACTGATAAACCTGTTGAAGCATCACGGAGGAAACCAAATAATTCAATGGCAGTTGGTTTGAGATTGCTAAAAGAGGATAAAGGACAGGCATTTGTCACAGCAGGTAACACTGGTGGGGCTTTGTTTAATGCCATTTCAATTTTAAAAAGATTGCAGGGTGTTCAACGTCCGGCTTTAACAGCTGTTTTTCCTACACGAAAAGGTAAGTGTGTCGTTATGGATATTGGTGCAAATGCAGATTGTCGACCGGATTTCTTTGTGCAATTTGGAATTATTGGTAGTATTTTTGCTGAAAAAGTCCTCGATATCAATAATCCACGAGTAGCGATGTTATCAAATGGAGAAGAAGAAGGAAAAGGAAACCAACTTATTAAAGAATCCAAAGATTTAATGAAGAAAGCTGATTTTAATTTCATTGGCAATGTTGA